>NZ_JAJCNG010000010.1:0-109963 GCF_020561005.1 Mediterraneibacter sp. 210702-DFI.3.120
CCGCGACCCCAACCTTGGCAAGGTTGTACTCTACCAACTGAGCCACTGTCGCATAGGATTGTTCCCAATGAACAATCAATATGAAATTAAGATGTTGAGAGCGACAGACGGGGTTCGAACCCGCGACCCCAACCTTGGCAAGGTTGTACTCTACCAACTGAGCCACTGTCGCATAACTTATTGTTCCGACGAACAATGAATATGTTACTACAAGATCGTTAAAATGTCAACAGAAAAAATAAAAAAAATTAGAGGAAATGAAAAAAATTAAGTCTAAGACTTCCTAGTGAAAGAAAATCATGCTATACTGTGGTTACTGTGGCTAAACACAACAGATGTGAAAAGAAGGATGTTGTAAATCTTTGTTCTATAATAAAAGAACAAATTACACAGAAATAAAAGATGAAAGAGGTGTCCATAATGAAAACAGTAAAGGTAGCAATTCTCGGACTTGGAACAGTAGGATCCGGTGTCTATAAACTGATTCAGAAGCGTGCAGATGTGATGGAGAAGACAATCGGCGCTCAGATGGAAGTGAAGAAGATCCTTGTTCGTAATATGAATAAGAAGCGAGAGGGCGTAGACGCTTCTCTTTTAACAGATAATTGGAACGATATTATTGAAGATGAGGAGATTCAGATCGTAATTGAAGTTATGGGCGGTATAGAGCCGGCGAAGACGATGATTCTTGAGGCGCTCAGAGCCGGTAAGAACGTAGTTTCTGCGAATAAGGACCTGATCGCAGAGGAGGGACATGTACTTCTTGCAACAGCTGAAGAGAATCATGTGGATTTCCTGTTTGAGGCAGCAGTTGCCGGAGCAATTCCGATCATTCGTCCGATGAAGCAGTGCCTGGCAGTAAATGACATCTCTGAAGTTGTCGGTATCGTGAATGGTACTACAAACTACATCTTGACAAAGATGACAGAAGAAGGAATGGATTTCTCAGACGCACTTGAGAAAGCACAGGAGCTTGGATTTGCTGAGGCTGACCCGACATCGGATGTAGAAGGTCTTGATGCAGGACGTAAGGTGGCGATCATGGCTTCTATCGCGTTCCATTCCAGAGTCGTATTTCCTAACGTATTTACAGAAGGAATCACAAAGATCACAGCGAAAGATATCGAGTATGCGAAAGAATTTGACAGTGTGATCAAGCTGCTTGGCGTAGCACATAACACAGAGAGTGGAATTGAAGTAGGTGTTTACCCAATGATGATCCATAAGGAACACCCGCTTGCATCTGTAAGAGATTCCTTTAATGCAGTTTTTGTTCATGGAGATGCAGCAGATGATGCAATGTTCTATGGACGCGGTGCAGGAGAGTTCCCAACAGCCAGTGCAGTTATGGGAGATGTGATCGATGTTGCGAGAAATATGGCATATGGCTGCAATGGAAGAATCAGCTGTACATGTTATAAGAACCTTCCGGTAAAAGACATTGGGGATGTGAAGAATAAGTTCTTTATCCGTATGCAGGTAACGAATGAACCAGGTGTTCTTGCTGCAGTTGCAGAAGTATTTGGTAATCATAAGGTTAGTATCACAAGAGTTGTTCAGGAACATACACAGCCACATCAGGCGGAGCTTGTTATTGTAACTGAGAGTGTGAAAGAGAAATACATGAAGCAGGCGTTAGAGGAGCTTCTGGCACTGCCTAGCATTCTGGAAGTGAGCAGCATTATCCGCGAGTATTAATCAGAAGAAGTAGAAATCAGACAGAAGCTTACAGGTTTATCAGATGTGATGTTTCTATATGAAAGAAGAATCATTGTTCAAGAAGGAGAAAAATAGTTGAGTTACGCAGATAAAGTATTTATTGATATGTGCAGAGACATTATAGAGAATGGAACAAGCACAGAGGGTGAGAAGGTACGCCCAAGATGGGAGGACGGAACACCGGCATATACCATTAAGAAATTTGGAGTGGTCAACCGCTATGACTTGTCTAAGGAATTTCCGGCACTGACTCTTAGAAGAACCGGGATCAAGAGCTGTGTGGATGAGATGCTCTGGATCTGGCAGAAGAAGTCGAATAATATTAATGATCTGAACAGTCATATCTGGGACAGTTGGGCTGATGAGGATGGTTCGATCGGAAAAGCTTATGGTTATCAGATGCAGGTGAAGCATCAGTATAAAGAAGGCATGATGGATCAGGTAGACCGCGTGATTTATGATTTGAAGAATAATCCGTATAGCCGTCGTATTATGACAAATATTTACGTGCATCAGGATCTTCATGAGATGAATCTGTATCCATGTGCATATAGTATGACATTTAATGTGACAAAGGAAAAAGACAGTGACAAGCTTACACTAAATGGAATTCTTAACCAGCGTTCTCAGGATGTCCTTGCGGCAAATAACTGGAATGTGTGTCAGTATGCAGTATTGCTTCATATGTTGGCGCAGGTATGTGACATGAAGGTCGGAGAGTTTGTTCATGTGATCGCAGATGCACATATTTATGACCGACATGTTCCGATGATTGAGGAACTGATCTCAAGAGAACCGCTTCCAGCACCGAAGTTCTGGCTGAACCCGGAAGTGAAAGATTTCTATGACTTCACACCGGATGATGTGAAACTGGAAGGATATGAGACACATCCGCAGATTAAGAATATACCAATCGCTGTGTAAAGGAGAAGAAGTATGCAGGCAATCGTAGCAGCAGATAATAATTGGGGAATCGGTTACCAGAACAGACTGCTGGTGAGCATTCCATCAGATATGAAGTTCTTTCGTCAGAAAACAACAGGAAATGTTGTAGTTATGGGACGAAAGACACTGGAAAGTTTCCCAAACGGACTTCCTTTGAAGAATAGAGTGAATATTGTTCTTACGAAGAATAAAAATTATCAGGTGAAAGATGCAGTGATCGTTCACTCAGAGGAAGAACTTTTAGAAGAATTGAAGAAGTATCCGAGTGAGAAGGTTTATGTGATCGGTGGCGAGAGCATTTACAAGATGATGCTTCCATATTGTGATACTGTATATGTAACAAAGATAGACCGTGAATTCCAGGCAGACACTTATTTCCCGAATCTGGATCAGATGGAAGATTGGAAGATGACGGAAGAAGGAGAAGAACAGACTTGTTTTGATCTGGAATTTGCTTTTACAAAATATGAGCGCTGCTAAAACAGATGCTGTGAAAGTGTAAAAGCGTAAAAGTGAGAAGATGAATTTGAAGATGAAGAAGAGAAGAGTAAGAGACTTTCTGGTTGCAGGAAGTCTTATTCTTGGAATGATGCTGACCGGGTGTGGAATGTCCGGGCAGCAGACAGAGCAAAACGGGGGAAAAGAACAGAATAAAGTAGAAAATGAAAAGATTAGTGTTGTAGCGACAATCTTTCCGCAGTATGATTTTGTGCGTCAGATCGCGGGAGAAAATGTGGAACTTAAGATGCTTTTAAAACCGGGTGAGGAGACACATTCTTATGAGCCGACGCCACAGGATATTATTGCGATCCAGAATAGTGATCTGTTTATCTATGTGGGCGGCGAGAATGATGCCTGGGTAGAAGACATTCTTGAATCAATGCCGGACAACGGAAGAAAGACTCTGAAGCTGGTGGATTGTGTTGACACAGTGGAAGAGGAACATGTGGAAGGAATGAAAGAAGAGCGTGGTCATGATCATGACGAGGATGATGCGGAGCATGAAGAGCACGAAGTGGAGCATGAAGAGGATGAAGCAGATCATGAAGAGCATGGACAGGAAGAAACACATTCTGTACATGAAATTGATGAACATGTGTGGACATCTCCGTTAAATGCGGTGAAGATCGTCGAGCAGATCAAAGAAGAACTCTGCGAGATTGATTCGGAAAATGCATCTGATTATGAAGAAAATGCAGAAGCTTATGTAGCACAATTGAAAGAATTGGATCAGGAATTTCAGGATGTGGTGGATCATTCAAAACGAAAGCTGATGATTTTCGGAGACAGATTTCCGTTCCGTTATTTTGCAGAAGCGTATGGTCTGGATTATTATGCAGCATTTTCAGGATGTGCTTCGGACACAGAGCCAAGCGCAGCTACAATGGCGTTTTTAATCAATAAAGTACAGGATGAGAATATTAAAACAGTATTAAAAATGGAACTTAGCAACGAAAATATTGCAAAAGCTATTGCAGAAGCAACAAATGCTGATGTAAAAGAATTTTATAGCTGTCATAATCTGACAGCAGAGCAGTTTGCAGATGGAGAGACATATCTGAGTCTTATGGAGAAAAATGTTGAAACATTAAGGGAGGTGTTGAACTGATGGCGTTGATTAAATGTGAAAATGTATCCATTGGATATGAAGGACAGATGGTCGTACATGACTTGAATTTTGAGATTAATCAGGGAGACTACCTCTGTATTGTCGGAGAAAATGGTTCCGGAAAAAGTACACTTGTAAAGAGTCTTTTGGGACTGAAGAATGTGGACAAAGGCAAGATTGTTTTTGATGATGGATTAAAACAGACAGAGATCGGATATCTTCCACAGCAGACAGATGTGAAGAAAGATTTTCCGGCCAGTGTTTATGAAGTGGTTCTTTCTGGCCGGTTGAACAGCAGAGGGATGAAACCGTTTTATACAGCAGAAGATAAGAAGCAGGCGTGGGAGAAGATGGACATGCTTGGAATCCGTGATCTCGCAAAACAATGTTTCCGAGATCTGTCCGGTGGACAAAGACAGCGTGTTCTGCTTGCAAGAGCATTGTGTGCGACAAAGAAACTCTTGCTTCTTGATGAACCGGTCACAGGATTGGATCCAATTGTGACAGCAGAATTTTATCAATTGATCAGCCGAATCAATAAGGAATCCGGGATCGCAGTTGTTATGGTTTCACATGATATCGAGAGTGCTGTAGAATATGCAAGTCATATCCTTCATTTACAGGAAACAGTGCTGTACTTTGGAAAAGCAGATGGATACGAGAAGAGTCGTGCCGGCAAGACATTCTTAGGAGGTGAGACACATGTTTGATACAGTGATTGAGATGTTGTCTTATCCTTTTATGACAAGAGCGTTCCTGGTTGGATCACTGGTTGCATTATGTTCTGCATTACTGGGCGTCAGCCTTGTATTGAAACGGTATTCCATGATTGGGGATGGACTTTCTCATGTGGGATTTGGCGCCATGGCGATTGCGGCTGCGATGAATGCCGCTCCGCTTACAGTAGCAATCCCGGTTGTTATTGTAGCAGCGATTCTGCTTCTTCGAATCAGCGGGAATGCAAAGATCAAAGGAGATGCGGCAATTGCACTGATTTCTACAACGTCACTAGCAGTTGGCGTGATGGTGATCTCATTGACAACAGGAATGAATACGGATGTATATAATTATATGTTTGGAAGCATTCTTGCGATGAGTGCGGAGGATGTGAAATTAAGTCTTGTACTTTCCGTTTTTGTACTCATCCTGTTTATTGTTTTTTATCACAAGATATTTGCGATTACATTTGATGAGACATTTGCCCGTGCAACAGGTGTAAAAGCAGGAGTTTACAATACGTTGATCGCTGTACTTACAGCAGTGACGATCGTGCTTGGAATGCGTATGATGGGAGCATTATTGATCTCGAGCCTGATCATTTTCCCGGCATTGACATCAATGAGAGTGTGCAGGACATTTAAAAGTGTCATAATAAACGCAGCAGTGATCTCTGTGGTGTGTCTGATTGCAGGAGTAACTCTTTCATATGTTGCGGCAACCCCGGCGGGAGCCAGTGTTGTTCTTGCCAATCTTGTAATGATGGTTCTGTATACAGTAGTCGGAGCTGTGAAAAATCATATGCGATAGATTAAATAAGATCAAGAACTCGACGTTGACAAGATATTTTTTAACACTTATAATTAATTTACGCTTTACGCAAATACGAAGACAGGGAGTAGTACACAGCTTGTGGATGTACAGAGGCTTATCTCTGAATTCAGGTGATGACATGGATAGATCTGGCTGTTGACACAGGCACTGTGAACGGTAAATACTGGATATTCGCCCTGGGCATGAAGGTCATGCTTGGGGCTTTCTTTTTTGAAAAGGGAGGTATATAGATTGAAACAGATTTCAGGAAACAAATTACTTGTAAGAGCGCTGAAGGAAGAAGGCGTGGATACCATTTTCGGCTATCCGGGAGCATGTACGATTGATATCAGTGATGAATTGTACAAGCAGGATGATATTCGGATCATTCTGCCAAGACATGAGCAGGCACTGGTTCATGAGGCGGATGCTTATGCCAGAACAACGGGTAAGGTAGGTGTCTGTCTTGTTACAAGCGGACCGGGAGCTACAAACCTTGTTACAGGGCTTGCAACAGCGAATTATGACAGTGTACCTCTCGTATGTTTTACAGGTCAGGTAGCAAGACCATTGATCGGAAATGATGCATTCCAGGAGGTTGATATTGTAGGAATTACACGCAGTATTACTAAATACGGTGTTATTGTACGAAACAGAGAGGATCTTGGAAGAATCATTAAAGAAGCCTTTTATATCGCGAGAACAGGAAGACCGGGACCAGTACTGATTGATCTTCCAAAAGATGTGATGGCAGAACTTGGAAGTGCGGATTATCCGGATACAGTCAATATCCGTGGTTATAAGCCAAATACGAATGTGCATATGGGACAGTTAAAACGTGCGCTTAAGATGCTGAAAAAGGCAAAGAAGCCGTTATTCCTTGCCGGAGGCGGTGTGAATATTGCACGTGCGAATGAGGTGTTTACAGAAGTTGTAGAGAAGACAGAAGTCCCGGTTGTTACAACGATCATGGGACGCGGTGCGGTTCCGACAGATCACCCGCTTTATATAGGAAACCTTGGAATGCACGGAGCATATGCTTCGAACATGGCAGTCAGCGAATGCGATCTTTTATTCTCGATCGGAACACGTTTTAATGACCGTATTACAGGTAAGCTGCATGAATTTGCACCGAATGCACAGATCGTTCATATTGATATCGATACAGCATCTATTTCAAGAAATATTCATGTTGATGTGCCGATCGTTGCAGATGCGCTTGAGGCAGTTACGAAGATGAATGAATATGTAGAGCACTGTGAGACAAAGAAGTGGAGAAAACAGATCGCAGAGTGGAAGGAAGAACATCCTTTGACAATGAAGAACCGCGTGGATATGGGACCTCAGGATATTATTGAAGAGATCAACCGTCAGTTTGACAATGCAATCATTGCAACAGATGTAGGCCAGCATCAGATGTTCACAACACAGTATATTGAGATTACAAAGAACAAGCAGCTGATCACTTCCGGCGGACTTGGAACGATGGGATATGGTTTCCCGGCTGCGATCGGAGCGAAGCTTGGTAATCCGGATAAGGACGTTATTGCAATCTCCGGAGATGGTGGTATGCAGATGAACATTCAGGAATTTGCTACAGCAGTATTGGAAGAACTTCCATTGATTCTCTGTGTATTTAACAATGAATATCTTGGTATGGTACGTCAGTGGCAGAAGCTGTTCTATGGAAAACGTTACAGTATGACGAACCTGAAATCAGGAGCACTTTTCCGCAGAACAAACGGGCAGGAGATGCCGGAGTACACACCGGATTTTGTGAAGCTTGCAGAGAGCTACGGAGCTAAAGGAATCCGTGTCATGAAGAAAGAAGATATCGCAGCTGCATTTGAAGAGGCGAAGAAGAATACAAAGACACCGACACTGATCGAGTTCGTTATCAATCCGGAAGAACTTGTATATCCGATGGTTCAGCCGGGCGGAACACTTGAAGATTTGATCATGGATTGTTAATCGATTAGAACAGAAAATATAGGTTAGCGAGGAAGAGATATGGATAATAATATGAAAAAGAGATGGATTTCTCTCTATGTAGAAAACCAGGTTGGTGTACTTTCGAAGATTTCCGGTTTATTTTCCGGGAAATGTTATAACCTGGACAGTCTGACAGTTGGAACAACAGAAGACCCGACCGTTTCCAGAATGACAATTGCAACAGTCAGCGATGATGAGACATTTGAGCAGATCAAGAAGCAGCTTAACCGTATGATTGAAGTAATTAAAGTAATTGATTTTACAGACGTATTTGTAAGAATGAAAGAGATTCTTTATGTAAAAGTCTTAAAATGTACACCGGAGGATAAGGTTGAGATCTTTCAGATCGCAGAGACATTTAAGGCGAAAGTAATCGATTACGGAAAAGACAGTCTTCTGGTTGAGTTTGTACAGACTGCGACAAAGAATGATGCAGTTGTGAAGTTGATGAAGGAAGAATTTAAGAGCATTGAAGTTGTCCGAGGCGGAAGTGTTGGAATTGAGTCGATCAGTATGATGGAAAGATAATTAATAAAAAGAAATAAAAAAGTATCAGAAGCAAATTTAAAAGTTTCTGATACTTTTTTATTTATATGTTTTTGGATTTTGTATCCATTTGTGATTTGCTATTACAAACGGAATAATACTGTCGCAATATTAAAGTAAATCAGGATTGAGAAGGTATCCACCAGTGTTGTGATCAGTGGAGATGCCATGATCGCAGGGTCGAGATTTACTTTCTTGGCAAGAAGTGGGAGGATACATCCAACCAGCTTTGCCATGATCACGGTTCCCATCAGAGAGCAGGCAATCACAACTGCAAGTCCTGGATTGTGATACTGTATAAAGATACGTACACCGTTGGCAACAGCAAGAAAAGCACCGACGATCAAAGAGATACGGAATTCTTTGAACATGACTTTGAAAAGATCTGTAAAACGGATCTCATCCAGTGCGATTCCACGGATGATCAGTGTTGCACTCTGGGAACCACAGTTTCCACCAGTATCCATCAGCATTGGGATGAAGGATACGAGAAGAGGGATGGCTGCGAATGCATTTTCATATCTTGTAATGATCGTTCCTGTGATGATGGAAGTGAACATCAAGATCAAAAGCCATGGGATACGGTTCTTTGCATGCTGAAGAACGGATGTTTCAAAATATGTCTTCTCACTAGGGTTGATGGCAGCCATCTTTGTGATATCCTCTGTGGCCTCATCTACCATAACATCCATAGCATCGTCGAATGTAACAATACCAACCATGCGGCCGTCCTGGTCAATAACAGGGAGCGCAAGCAGGTCATACTTTGTGAACAGCTGTGCAACCTGTTCCTGATCAGAGTGTGTATACACGGAGATGATCTCTGTCTCCATCAGGTCTTTGATCGGAACATCGTCATCTGTTGTCATCAAATCTTTTGCACTTACGATACCGACCAGTTTTCTGCGTTCTGTGATATAGCAGGTGTAAATGGTCTCTTTATGGATTCCGGTCTTCTTGATATGTGCCATCGCCTGTCCGACAGTCATTTCCTCACGCAGGTCTACATATTCCGTTGTCATGATACTTCCGGCACTGTCTTCCGGATAGTTCAGCAGCTGGTTGATCATGCTACGGTCTGACGCGCTGACGGTAGCCAGAATTCGCTTTACAAGGTTTGCCGGGAGTTCTTCCAGCATATCGACCGTATCGTCCATATAGAGGTCGTCTAAGAGCTCTTTCAGCTCTTTCTCAGTAAACATTGTTACCAGATAAGTCTGCATGGAAGTGTCCATATTGGAAAATACTTCAGCAGCTTTATCTTTTGGAATAAGACGAAAAGCAAGAGCCAGTTCTTTATCACTTAAAGTTGAGAGAAGAGAGGCTATGTCCACTTCGTTCATTACATCGAGAATACTTCTGACAGCTTTGAATTCGCGCTGCGCCAGAAGCTTTATAAAAATATCTTTGTCCATGATAATTACCTCGCATTATTTTATTTTTGTCTATTGAGCCACATATGTGGTAACTACTGGCACCAGAGTCCATAACCTCACCTCCCTTGTTCGTATTTTTATGAGAAACAAAAAACTCCATCATTGCCTGAACAATGACGGAGTCGTATTGACTTCTTATAAAATGCATCGTTCAAGCTTTAGTATCACAGGGCATATCAATTGCATTAGGTTGTGCCTTCTCGACACAGCCTGCTGACCAACTAATCGTGTCTCCACAATCTCGCGGCAGCAATCTCCGGGTCCTATCGAATGCTTAAGCATGTCAAATATCCCAATCCCTGTGGTAACCTCACCTACCGAAATGATGTAGTTGTGTTGTTTTTACCATAGATTATTGTATCCCACGCAGCGGGGCGTGTCAAGGAAAAATGCGATAAATCTGTGTAAATTGGTGTAAAAAGAAAGAAAAAAGTGGAAAAAGATGAAAAGACAAAAAGGATATCTGTCAGAGTAATCATTACTTCTGGCAGATATCCTTTTTGTTTTCAATCCTTGCGGATCTGATATACAATTTTCCCATTCACTTTTTCCTCAGTGATCATTTTTTGCTTTACCATATAGGGAAGAATTGAATCAAGAAATTGTCTTGGATTAGTCACATTGATTTGTTCCTGCATAAATGGCTGTTTCGCCGTCAGATCTTTCACATATGGCTCAAGAGCTGTGCGGGTCATAGGACCATTTTTCTTCAATGTCTTTTTGACTTTGGAGATTCCTTTGGAACTGAGCATATTAGCAAGATCGCTTCCCTGTCTCATCGTACGCCACAATCCCCATCCGTAGACAATCATTGTAGCAACCGCAAAGAGCAGTACATAAGGAAGATATTTCAGAATCGTATGCATCATTTCCGTTTCTCTCCTTTCCAGTAGATCAGGTGATTATCATGAAGGATCTCAAGGTATTTGATCAGTCTTGTCAGCGGCTGTTCCATAGAAGGAAACTCTGCTTCAAGCTCTTTGGAGATTGCATGTACATCCTTTTTATCATCGATGGAGTTCCACACAAAAGTTCCAAGCTTGTCTAACTTGATTTCACTTACACGGGGACGATGGAAGAAGCGCTGAGCCAACTTGTGATAAAATCCCTTCCATTCGATAAGGACGGTAATAATACCGTCCTCACCTGTTTCATATTCAATTTCCGGATTCTTCTCCGGGATAAAGTCAAGATAGTTTTTACTCTCTTTCTTTTTCATTGAATTATTTTTCCTTATCAGCTTTCATACATACAACGTACAGAAGTACGAGTAATGCAATGTAAAGCACCAGACTGCCAACCTGTGGTAAGTGGAATGGCAGAATGATCTTAGAATCAATCTTAACTACTGCAAATACAGCAAGAAGGATACCGATGATACCTTCTCCGGCGATCATACCGGATGTAAAGAGAAGACCTCTGTCTGTACGTGCTTTTTTCTCTGCCTCTGTACCTTTTTTCTTCTCAACGAAGATACGTACAACACCACCAGCCATGATACCAGCACTCAGAGAGAATGGAAGGTACATACCAACTGCGAATGGCATAACCGGCATCTTGAGGATCTCAACAACGATTGCAATAAATACACCGATCAGGATCATAGCCCATGGAAGTTCCTCATTCATGATACCTTCAACGAGCATCTTCATCATTGTAGCCTGAGCTGCCGGAATCTTTTCTGTTCCGTATCCCCAAGCCTCATTCAGAAGGTAAAGAACGAATCCGATTGCTGCTGAAGAAGCAACAACACCGATGATCTCACCAACCTGCTGTTTGGAAGGTGTAGCACCTACGATGAATCCTGTCTTTAAGTCCTGAGAAGCATCTCCTGCGATTGCTGCAACGATACAGATGATACCACCGATAGAGATGGCTCCAACCATACCTGTAAGTCCTGTAGTACCTGTTACTTTCAGGATTACTGTAGCAAAGAGAAGAGTAGCGATTGTCATACCTGATACCGGGTTGTTAGAAGATCCGATCAGTCCAACCATACGAGAAGATACAGTTGCAAAGAAGAATCCGAATACAACGATGATCAGGGCACCAACCAGGTTAACCGGGAAGATCGGAAGGATCCAGATCAGAACAGCGATCACAATGATAACTCCGATCAGTAATGGGAATGGAAGATCCTGCTCTGTACGAAGCTGATTGCTGGATCCGGCATTCTTTTTCATACTTCCAATGGCCTGCTTAAATGTTCTTACGATCAGAGGAAGGCTCTTAATCAGACTGATGATACCACCAGTTGCAACAGCTCCGGCTCCGATGTATTTGATGTAGTTAGACCAAAGAGCAGAAGGACCATCCACAAGTAATTCATTTACAGTAACTGAAGCAGGGAAGATTGTAGCATCTCCACCGAACAGTGCGATCATTGGCATCAGTACGAACCAGCTGAGTGTACCACCGGCGAACATGTAGCTGGAGATCTTCGGTCCACAGATATATCCTACACCACCAAGTGCCGGAAGAACCTGCATACCAATCTGTGCTCCGCTGTAGTTCTTGAATGCATGTCCAATCTCACTTGGGAAGAGCTGCATTCCGTCTGCAAGGAATTTGTAAACGGCTGCGATACCAAGTCCTGCGAATACTGTACCAGCCTTAGATCCACCTTCTTCTCCAGCCAGAAGAACTTCTGCACAAGCAGTTCCTTCCGGGAAAGGAAGTGTTCCGTGCTCTTCAACGATAAGAGCCTGACGAAGCGGTACCATGAAGCATACTCCGAGTATTCCACCAAACAGGGCAATCAGAGCGATGGAAAGGATGCTTGGGAAAGCAATCTTTCCTTCTTCAGCCCAAAGGAATAATGCAGGAAGTGTGAAGATAGCTCCTGCTGCAACAGACTCTCCGGCAGAACCGATTGTCTGTACCATGTTGTTCTCGAGAATAGAATCCTTACGGAGAATCACACGAATGATTCCCATAGAAATTACGGCTGCCGGGATGGAAGCGGAAACTGTCATACCAACGAGAAGTCCGAGGTATGCGTTAGCAGCTCCAAATACGATTGCCAGAAGGATACCGATCAAGAGTGCTGTCACCGTAAACTCAGGAACGACTTTGTCCGCTGGAATATACGGCTTGAATTCTTTCTTGTTGTTGTCCATTTTTTCAATGTCCTTTCTTTTGTTTTTTATGCTATCCTGCTGTCCCCACAACAGATAGCGGCGCCTTTTGTTAATATAAAAAATTTTTTATTAACACAGCTTTATGATTATAGCATATTAAAGTGCTAAAAGGAAGAATAAAACGCAAAAATGTTATGGAAATATGTTGTAAATGTAAAATTTTTATAAAAAATGGTAGATTTTGGAATAAAAAAGAGGAAAAAATGAGAAAAAATTTCAAAATTCTTGACAAAAATAGGAGTTTCTAGAAAAAGAGACAGGAAATTGAGAAATACAATAGAATGTAGAAATGTTTGATGTCAAAAAAGAGAATTTGTGGTAAAATATAATGGATTATGTAGAAACAGAAAAGAACGGAGGTCAACAGTTGGAAGCTTATACAGGGTTTGCGGCGGTCTACGACATTTTCATGGATAATGTACCTTACGAAGAGTGGGGCGAATACATTCACAGTCTTTTAAAAGACCGTGGAATAGAAGACGGGATTCTTTTGGATCTGGGCTGTGGCACAGGAACAATGACGGAGAAGCTGGCGGATTATGGATATGACATGATCGGTGTGGATAATTCAGAAGATATGCTGGAACTTGCGATGGAGAAGCGTATGGAGTCAGGAAAGGATATTCTTTATCTGCTCCAGGACATGCGTGAGTTCGAATTATATGGAACAGTAAGGGCGATTGTCAGTGTCTGTGATTCGGTCAACTATATTACAGAACCGGAGGAACTGGAAGAAGTATTCCGTCTGGTGAATAACTACCTGGATCCTAAGGGCGTCTTTTTGTTTGATTTTAATACCGTATATAAGTATAAAGAAGTCATGGGAGATACGGTGATCGCAGAAGACAGAGGTGAATGTAGTTTTATCTGGGATAATTTCTATTATGAAGAAGAACGGATCAATGAGTATGATCTGACTCTATTCATTCAGGAAGATGCAAGTGAAGATTTGTATCGAAGATATCAGGAGACACATTACCAGAGAGGCTATACCTTAGAAGAGATGAAAGAACTGGTAGAACGTTCGGGGCTTGTTTTTGAGGCGGCATATGACGCAGTTACACACGAGGAACCGACAGAGAAGAGCGAGAGAATCTATATCGTTGCCAGAGAATCCGGGAAATGAATTGGATACAATTCTTGAATAGATAAGAAAGACGAGGAGAATAAGATATGAATGATTATATTGTAAGAGCAACAGCAGGAAATGCACAGATCCGTGCATTTGCGGCAGTGACAACAAACCTGGTTGAGGAGGCAAGAGAGCATCACGGAACAAGTCCGGTTGCGACAGCAGCGCTGGGAAGACTCCTTACAGGTGGAGTGATGATGGGAAGCATGATGAAGAATGATACAGACATGCTGACAATCCAGATTCAGTGTTCCGGTCAGATCGAAGGTCTGACTGTGACAGCGGACAGCAAGGGAAATGTAAAAGGATATGCATTTAATCCGGATGTGATGCTTCCGGCGAAGAACGGAAAGCTTGATGTCGGTGGAGCACTTGGACAGGGTGTCATGACGATCATCAAAGATATGGGACTCAAGGAGCCATATTCAGGCCAGACAATTCTGCAGACAGGAGAGATCGCAGAGGATCTTACTTATTATTTTGCAACATCTGAACAGGTACCATCTTCTGTCGGACTTGGAGTTCTGATGAACAAAGATAATACAGTGAAATGCGCCGGTGGATTTATCGTTCAGGTAATGCCTTTTATCGAGGATGAAGTGCTTAATAAGCTGGAGGCAAACATTCAGAAGATCCAGTCTGTAACATCCATGCTGGATAACGGACATACACCGGAGCAGATGCTTGAGCAGGTTCTTGAAGGACTTGATCTGGAAATTACAGATACAATGCCGGCACAGTTCTATTGCAACTGCTCTAAGAAGAGAATCGAGAAAGCAATCATCAGTATCGGAAAGAAAGAGATTCAGGAAATGATCGATGAAGGCAAAGAGATTGAAGTGAAGTGTCATTTCTGTAATACAGCATATAAGTATACAGTAGATGAATTGAAAGAATTGTTAAAACAGGCTCGATAAGTATTGCCGGGGCTTTTGCCCTGACACCATATAAATATAGAAGATGGGGTGAAGATGAGATGAAAAATGGATTTGTGAAGGTTGCGGCAGCGACACCGGATATCCGCGTTGCGGATGTGGAATTCAATACACAGAATATCATCAATGCTATGGAAGAAGCACAGAAAAATGGCGCGAAGATTCTTGTGTTTCCGGAGCTTTGTGTGACAGGATACACCTGTAGTGATCTGTTCGACCACAGCGTACTTCTGAAAGCTTCCAGAAAAGCATTGCTTGAGATTGCAGAAAATACAAACGACAAAGATATGCTTGTATTTGTCGGAGCACCGCTTGAAGTGAATGGAAAGCTTTACAATGTAGCTGCGGCAATGAACCAGGGCGAGATCATCGGATTTACGACAAAGACGTTCCTGCCAAACTATGGTGAATTTTATGAGATGCGCCAGTTTACTCCGGGACCACAGACAGTGAGAGAGATTACATTTGAAGGAAAGAAGATTCCATTCGGTCCGCAGATTCTCTTCCAGGCAGAAGGAATGGAAGAACTGGTAGTGGCAGCCGAGATCTGCGAGGATGTCTGGTCACCGGTTCCGCCGAGTATTCAGGCGGCACTTGAAGGTGCAACAGTGATCGTCAACTGTTCCGCAAGTGATGAGACGATCGGAAAAGACACTTACCGTCGTGCACTGATCTCCGGACAGTCTGCAAGATTGATCTCTGGATACATTTATGCAAATGCCGGAGAAGGGGAGTCAACTACGGATCTTGTTTTTGGCGGACACAATATCATTGCTGAAAATGGGACAATCCTGAAAGAAAGCAGTAGATATGTAAATGAAATCATTTACTCAGAGATCGATCTTCAGAGAATTACAGGTGAGAGAAGAAAGAATACGACATTCCAGCCATTGGATGAAGAGACTCTGGTACGTGTTCCATTTACCGTGGAAGAGACAAAGACATTTTTGACAAGAACATTTCCGAAAAAGCCGTTCGTTCCTTCTGATGAACAGACCCGCGCACAGCGCTGTGAGGAGATCCTGACGATCCAGGCAATGGGACTGAAGAAACGTCTGGCTCATACGAATGCAAGAACTGCTGTTGTCGGCATTTCCGGAGGTCTGGATTCTACACTTGCACTGCTTGTAACGGCACGCGCATTTGACATGCTTGGAAGAGATAAGAAGGATATCATTGCCGTGACAATGCCTTGCTTTGGTACAACAGACAGAACTTATCAGAATGCCTGTGAGATGTCGAAGAAAGTCGGAGCAACTTTGATCGAGGTTCCGATCGCAGATGCCGTGAATGTTCATTTCCGTGACATCGGACATGATCCGGAAGATCACAGTGTAACTTATGAAAACTGCCAGGCAAGAGAGCGTACACAGGTGCTGATGGATATCGCAAACAAGACTTGGGGAATGGTTATTGGAACAGGCGATCTGTCAGAGCTTGCGCTTGGATGGGCAACTTACAATGGAGATCATATGTCCATGTACGGAGTGAATGCTTCTGTACCGAAGACACTGGTTCGCCATCTTGTAAAATATGCTGCGGATGATACAAAAGACGAAGCTCTTAAGAATGTACTTTACGATGTACTTGATACACCGGTAAGTCCTGAGCTTCTACCGCCGAAGGACGGAGATATCGCGCAGAAGACAGAAGATCTTGTAGGACCTTACGAACTGCATGATTTCTTCCTGTATTTCATGCTTCGTTTTGGATATGAGCCGAGTAAAATTTTCCGTATTGCATGTATGACATTTGATGGTGAATATGACAAAGAGACCATTTTTAAATGGCTGGAAACATTCTGTAGAAGATTTTTCTCTCAGCAGTTCAAGCGTTCCTGTCTGCCGGATGGACCGAAGGTTGGTACTGTGGCACTTTCTCCTAGAGGGGACTGGAGAATGCCAAGTGATGCCTGCGTGGCAGTATGGATGAAAGATCTTGAGGCTTGCAGAGTATAAGAAAATAAAAATTGCGGGATGCAGGAAACATGCATTCCGCACAAACTTGGGGAAAGAAAAGGAGAGGATAAGATGAAACTCATCAGAACAGAGGATGCGGTCGGCAGTGTGCTTTGCCACGACATTACCCAGATTATTCCGGGAGTTGTGAAGGATGCGGTCTTCCGTAAAGGACATGTAGTGACAGAAGAGGACGTTCCGGTACTGCTTTCTGTAGGAAAAGAACACCTCTATGTATGGGAGAAGCAGGAAGGCATGCTTCATGAGAATGATGCGGCAGAGGTGCTGCGCCAGGTCTGCCAGGGAGAGCATATGAATGCATCTGAGGCGAAAGAAGGAAAGATCGAACTGACTGCACAGTGCGACGGCCTTCTGAAGATCAATCGCGAGAAATTAAATGAAGTAAATGCGCTCGGTCAGATCGTGCTTGCATCCAGACATGGCAATTTCCCGGTGAAAAAGGGAGATAAGATCGTAGGAATGCGTGTCGTTCCGCTGGTGATCGAGGAAGAGAAGATGAATCATGTGAAAGAACTCTGTGGGGAAGAGCCGATTTTCACAATTCTCCCGTTCCATCAGATGAAAGTCGGAATCGTGACAACAGGAAGCGAAGTTTATCATGGAAGGATCACAGATAAATTTACTCCGGTCGTAAAAGCAAAATTAGAAGAGGCAGGCATGGAAGTACTTGGAAATGTACTCTGTGACGATGACTCTCAGATGGTAACAGATGCGATCAATGAATGGATCGCTAAGGGCGCGGAATTTGTAGTCTGTACAGGCGGGATGAGCGTTGATCCAGATGACAGAACACCGTTATCTATCAGAAATGCAACGGATGAGGTGATCACTTACGGTGCGCCGGTACTTCCGGGTGCAATGTTCATGCTGGCTTATAAAGGAGAGATTCCGGTTGCAGGTCTTCCGGGATGCGTAATGTATGCAAGAAGAACAATCTTTGATTTGGTGCTTCCGAGAATCGCAGCAGGCGAGAGATTAAGTGTAGAAGATTTCACAGTGCTTGGAGAAGGCGGACTTTGCTTGAACTGCGAAGTATGTACTTATCCGAATTGTGGATTTGGAAAATAATAATAAAAAAGTGCTTTTAATTTTTTGAGTTCAATAGTATTTTGTCAACTGTATTTATAACGTCACATAAACACCTGTAACGGGGCAGGTGTTTATGTGCTATTTTATTGAATTCGCAAATTTCTCTTTTCAGCAAAATGTTGTATGTTCTTGACAGAACGGAATCGTTTTGTTATAGTTAGTCCACATCAAAATCTCAGACAATATTTTTCTTTTAAATTCGTTTGTCTGAAAGCGCTATCTGAACGGATAACTTATCTCATATTCAAGGCTATATCAGCAAGAGATTCCATTTTGATGAATTACGAAACTATAAAAAATAAAGAAATACAAGGAGGTACTGTCTATGGGAAAAGCAGATGTAAATGTTAACATCTGGCTCAATGAAAAGAAGCGGTTTGCTGATTTATTTAACGGGGTTCTTTATAAAGGAAAGCAAGTGATACGGCCGGAAGAGTTGGAAGAGATAAGTCCAGTGGCATCGGTTAGTATAAAAAATCGGGTAGGGAAAACACGAAATATGAAAAAGTATCGAGATATTGTGATGCGATGGAAAAATAATGCTACATTCGTTCTTCTTGCAAATGAATCACAGGATAAAATTCATTATGCCATGCCACAGAAAGTAATGCTCTATGACGGAATGGATTATGAAGAACAGATTCGAAATCTGTGGAAACAACGAATGGAGTGTCAGAAACAGGCAAGAAGAATTGGAAAACCTCTGGAACATCTTACGGCAGCAGAATATCTATCCAGATTTAGAAAGAACGACAGGCTGATACCAATTATTTCACTTGTTTTTTATTATGGATCAGATCCATGGGATGGTCCACAGGATCTTTATGATATGTTTCGACTGGAAGGAAGCGAAGAGGAAAAGGTCGTTTTAGAGAAATATTTACCAAATTATAAAATCAATTTGGTTGATGCAGAACGCATGAATGAGCAGGAAATCAAATATTTTTCGGAAGATTTACAAGTGATATTAACCATGCTAAAATATAGACATGAAAAGAATGAACTAAAAGAATACATCAATAAACAGAAAAGATACTTTCAGAATGTAGATTATGAGACCAGTCAGGTAATCAAAGTATTTTTAAATATGAAGTCAATACCGGGTGAGACGGATGAAAGGAAGGTGAATGTCAACATGTGTGAAGCACTTGAAGAAATGTATAATGATGCTATAAAAGAGGGAATGGAAGCTGGGACAAAAAGGAAATTAATTGAGCAGGTTATGAAAAAAGTAAAAAAAGGACTTTCAGCAGAAGAAATCTCTGATATATTTGAGGAAGATACCGAAATAATCAAGAAAATTTGTATTGCGATTCAGACATGTGAAGGTCAGTGTACAATTGACGATGTTTATGAACAATTATATAAGTAATATGAGAACAGGAGAACAGAACATGAATTCATTTTACATTCAGTTGCAGGCAGAACTTGCAGAAGCAAAAGAAGAGCTTTGGGCACAGACGCAGATTGACGGTGCAGAAGCTGGAAAGAAAACTCTGTTAAAAGGTGAACCGAAGGATACAGACAGTGTTTTTGTAGATGAAAAAGGTGAACGTATTTTTCAGGAGCGTATCAGCCGTCCGGCGAAGCTGGTGATCTGTGGGGCAGGGCATGTATCTATGCCAATCATTCGCATGGGAAAGATGCTTGGATTCCATGTTACGGTGGTAGAAGACCGTCCGAAGTTTGCTGATGATGCGAGAAGAGCAGAGGCTGACCAGGTCTATTGCGAACCATTTGAAGATGGTCTTGCAAAGATTAAAGGAGATACAGATACATGGTTTGTTATTGTTACAAGAGGTCACAGATATGACACAGATTGTCTCAGAACAATCCTTGGAAAGCCAAGAGCTTATGTTGGAATGATGGGAAGTAAGAGAAGAACTGCGATCGTAAAAGACCAGCTGGAGGCAGAAGGGTTTGAGAGAGATGTGCTTGAAGCAGTTCATACGCCGATTGGGTTGAAAATCGCTGCTGAGACGCCGGAAGAGATCGCGGTGTCTATTATGGCAGAAATCATTCGGATTAAAAACAGCCGTGCAAAGAGCGGCGGATATTCCAGTGAACTTCTTGAAGAAATTCTGAAAGAAGATGAGTGTGGAAAAGTGCTTGCGACAATTATTTCCAGAAAAGGTTCTGCACCACGTGGCGTAGGAACAAAGATGCTTGTATGCGGAGATGGAAGGATCATCGATACAATCGGTGGAGGATGTGTGGAAAGTGAGATTATTCAGAAAGCACTCCTCATGATCCGTACGGAGCAGGAAGGATTCCAGGTATGCAAGGTAGACATGACAGCAGAGGCAGCCGAGGATGAAGGTATGGTCTGTGGCGGCGTTGTTGAAGTCATGCTCGAAAGGGTAAAATAAGCGCTTTGAAAAAAGTTAAAATGATAGTAGTAATTGAGAGTGGAGAATAAGAAAGATGGATGATATCAAAATTTTAAAAGGAAATATTATCTATACAAAGACGAAAGATGAATTTGAGATATGCGAACACGGTTATCTTGTGTGTAAAGATGGAAAAGTAGAAGGAATCTATCAGACACTTCCGTTCCGACTTGGAGGGGAACCAATTGAGGATCATGGAGATTGTCTGATTATTCCGGGAATGACAGATCTGCATATACATGCACCGCAGTATACATTCCGCGGTACAGGGATGGATCTGGAACTTCTGGAGTGGCTGGAGACGAATACATTTCCGGAGGAAGCAAAATACAAGGATGTATTATATGCGAATGAGGCGTATGCGAAGTTTGCCAAGAACTTGAAACATAGTTCAACAACAAGAGCATGCGTCTTTGGGACAATTCATAGAAGATCGACACTTGTTCTGATGGATCATCTGGAAAGAAGCGGTCTGGTCACGATGGTCGGAAAAGTGAATATGGACAGAAATTCACCGGATGAACTTCGTGAAGGTACACAAGAGTCTGCGGAAGAAACAGTTGAATGGATGAAGGATGTGCAGCATAAAAAGTATAAGAATACGCTGCCGATCCTGACACCTCGTTTTATTCCGAGCTGTACGGATGAGCTTCTGGATATGCTGAAGATGGTTCAGATGCGTTATCAGATTCCGGTGCAGTCACATTTATCAGAGAATTTATCAGAGATCGAATGGGTAAAAGAACTTTGTCCGTATGCAGAGTTTTATGGAGATGCATATGATCATTTTGGTCTGTTTGGAGCAGATGCACCGACGGTTATGGCGCATTGCGTATACAGTACGGAAGAAGAGATCCAGAGAATGAAAGAGAACGGTGTGTATGTAGTACATTGTCCGGAATCAAATGAGAATCTTTCTTCCGGAATTGCACCGGTAAAACGTTATCTGGAAGAAGGACTTTCTGTAGGACTTGGAAGTGATGTCGCAGGAGGATCGACAGAGAATCTTTTCCGGGCAATGGCACATGCAATTCAGATGTCAAAGATGCGCTGGAGACTTGTCGATCAGAAATATCCGGCATTGAAGTCAGAAGAAGCATTCTATATGGCAACTAAGGGTGGCGGATCCTTCTTCGGAAAAGTCGGAAGTTTTGAAGAAGGATATGAATTCGATGCTGTTGTATTAGATGACAGCAGACTTGAATCTTCCCGTCAGATGAGTGTGAAAGATCGTTTGGAAAGAATGATTTATCTTGCTGATGAGAGAGAAGTGAAAGCAAAATACGTCAGAGGAAATAAAATTATATAAAACACATGAAAAAACCTCAGGTCCGGGTGTTGCAGCACCGTTCTCTGAGGTTTTTTCATTTTCTATTTTAGGAGTTTTAAGTAATTGACTTATTCAATCGATTTTTCAATATTAAAGGTGGATTCTTGTTCCAGTCTCACCAAGAATTCCGTCTTTTGCTTTCTCAAGCAGTGTGATCAGTGACTGTCTTCCAGGTTTGGATTCAGCAAAGTCAAGAGCTGCCTGTACCTTAGGAAGCATAGAACCAGGAGCGAAATGTCCTTCTTCTACATACTGTTTCGCTTCTTCAACTGTCACATCGTCAAGCCATTTCTCATCCGGCTTTCCGTAGTTCAGTGCAACTTTCTCTACAGCAGTCAGAATGATAAGGAAGTCTGCGTCGAGCTCTTTGGCAAGGAGAGCACTGGCAAAGTCTTTATCAATGACTGCACTTGCACCTTTCAGGTGGTTGCCCTGGCGCATAACCGGGATTCCACCGCCGCCACAGGCAATTACAAGGTCACCGGAGTCAACCATTGTACGGATTGTACCGATCTCAACGATCTCCTGCGGTTTTGGAGAAGCTACAACACGACGGTATCCGCGTCCTGCATCTTCTTTCATGATATAATCATATTTTTCAGCCATAACATCAGCTTCTTCCTTAGAAAGGAATTTACCAATTGGCTTGGATGGTGTTTCGAAAGCCGGATCATCAGCATCTACACGAACCTGAGTGATCATTGTAGCAACCGGAATATCATGGATTCCTCTGTTGAACAATTCTTCTCTCAGGGCATTCTGCAGGTCATATCCGATGTAAGCCTGGCTCATTGCAACACATACAGAAAGTGGTGTGTTTGGCTGTTTCTCATCCTCATGTGTTAATGCGATCATAGCGTTGTTGATCATACCAACCTGAGGACCATTGCCGTGTGCTACGACTACTTCGCAGCCTTCCTGAATCAGGTCTACGATCGCGCGTGCTGTAATCTTAACAGCAGCCATCTGCTCAGGAAGAGTATTGCCAAGGGCATTTCCGCCGAGGGCAATGACAATACGTTTTTTCTTTTCCATTTTAGGATCCTCCGTATTTACTGTAAAGGTATTGTACAGGTCTGAAAGATTCAGGCCTGTACAATAAGTTACTAAATTAAGGTAACTGTGAAACTATTTTTGTCTGAGAAATTTAAACTTACTCAAAAATTCTGGACATTCCTCTTTCTTCGAGCTTCTTCAGGATTTCCTGTGGGTTCTCGAATTTAGCAAGGAAGATCATAGCTGCGATGATGTATGGTTTGAAGCTAGCTTCTTTGTAAAGTGGATCTCTGTAACGATCGAATACGGAAGCGTCAACTTCACCTTCTTCACAGCTTACGCCTGAGATGTCAGCTGGCAGACAGTGCATGTAAAGAGCTTTTCCGTCTTTTGTTGTAGCCATGAGCTCTTCTGTACAAGCCCAGTCTTTGTGCTCTGCGTTCTGAGCAAGAAGTTCTTTCTCAAGAGCTTTGATACCTTCTGTATCTCCGTTTCCGTAAAGCTCTGTACGTTTTTCCATAGCTGCAAATGGAGCCCAGCTCTTTGGATATACGATATCAGCATCTTTGAATGCTTCAGCCATGTTGTTAGTCTTCTTGAAGGATCCGCCTGATTTCTTAGCGTTCTCTTCAGCAATTTTCTCAACATCCTCGAATACTTCGTATCCTTCTGGATGAGCAAGAACAACGTCCATTCCGAAACGTGTCATCAGACCGATGACTCCCTGTGGAACAGAAAGTGGTTTTCCGTAAGATGGTGAGTAAGCCCATGTCATAGCAAGTTTTTTGCCTTTCAGGTTCTCAACTCCGCCGAACTCATGGATGATGTGAAGCATATCAGCCATACACTGTGTTGGGTGGTCAATGTCACACTGAAGGTTTACAAGTGTAGGTTTCTGCTCAAGAATTCCGTCCTTGTTTCCTTCTGTTACAGCGTCAACAACTTCGTGCATGTATTTGTTACCTTTTCCGATGTACATATCATCACGGATACCGATAACATCAGCCATGAAGGAGATCATGTTAGCTGTCTCACGAACTGTCTCACCATGAGCAACCTGAGATTTTCCTTCGTCAAGATCCTGAACCTCAAGACCAAGAAGGTTACAAGCAGAAGCGAAAGAGAAACGTGTACGTGTGGAATTGTCACGGAACAGAGAAATTCCAAGTCCGCTCTCGAATACCTTTGTGGAAATGTTGTTCTCTCTCATGTAACGAAGAGCATCAGCTACTGTAAATACAGCTTCGATCTCGTCGTCTGTTTTCTCCCATGTAAGGAAGAAGTCACCATTGTACATCTCTTTGAAGTTGAGTGCGTTCAGTTTGTCAATATATCCCTGTAATTTTGCGTCCATCTTTAAAATCCTCCTGATTAAAATGAATTATTTGTTTTTAGGTTTATTAGCCAAGGCAGTTCCGGCCGGAAATTATCCGGTCAGAACGCCATAGGTTCAATGAATTGGTTGCGTGATCACACGCAAGTGCGTTAGCAAATACTGAATTACTCAGCGTAAGACAGTGGAAGTGCAGCGTATACTGCAGCACATGTTACGAGATCCTGTTTCCATGTCATCTCGTTTGGTGCGTGAGCCTGAGCCTCAGCTCCAGGTCCGAATCCGATACATGGGATTCCGTTTCTACCCATGATAGAAACACCGTTTGTAGAGAATGTCCACTTATCTGTCAGAGGACGAGCCTGACGCATCTCAAGTGTGTCAGCAGCACCGATTCTCTGATCTCCGTAAAGTCCTGTGTAAGCTTTCTCAAGAGCTTTAGTTACTTTGTGATCCTTCGGAATAGCCCATGTTGGGAAGTAGCACTCGATCTCGTATACACATCCTGTGTAGGACGGACGATCATAGTTGTACATAGAAACAACAACGTCATCACCGTATTTCTTAACGCTTGGCAGGTTACGGATCTCATCTAAGCAGCTCTCCCATGTCTCTCCGAATGTCATACGACGGTCAAGAGATACAGCACAGGAATCTGCTACTGCACAACGGCTTGGTGATGTGTAGAAGATCTGAGATGTTGTAACTGTTCCACGTCCAAGGAAACGAGCCTCTTCGTAGTCAGGGTTGAATTTCGGGTTAAGCATTTTAACAAGACCTTTGATCTCTGTCTCGTCAGCGTCATCGTTCTCGTTAAGAGCACGAACATCCTGAAGAATGTCAGCCATCTTGTAGATTGCGTTGTCTCCACGCTCCGGAGCAGAACCGTGACAGGAAACTCCCTTAACATCGATACGGATTTCCATACGTCCTCTCTGTCCACGGTAGATACCACCGTCTGTAGGCTCTGTAGAAACTACGAACTCCGGACGAATCTTGTCTTCGTTGATGATGTACTGCCAGCAAAGTCCGTCACAGTCTTCTTCCTGAACTGTACCAACAACCATTACTTTGTATCCTTCTGGAATGAGTCCGAGATCTTTCATGATCTTTGCTCCGTATACACCAGATACGATACCGCCACACTGGTCAGATACTCCACGTCCACCGATCTCTGTCTCTGTCTCGTATCCATCGTATGGATCGAATTTCCAGTTATCGATGTTACCGATACCTACTGTATCGATATGTGCGTCAAATGCGATGATCTTGTCGCCAGTTCCCATGAATCCCATAACATTTCCCTGTGGGTCGATGACAACTTCGTCAAATCCAACTTTCTTCATCTCAGCAGCGATTGTCTCTACGTGAGCTTTCTCATCACAGCTTTCTCCCGGATTTTTTACGATAGCACGAAGGAAAGCAGTCATGTCTTTCTCATAGCCTTTTGCATACTCTTTGATTTTGTTAAGATCCATTGTTCTTCTCCTTTTGAAATAAAATCTTGTTTTGGTGTTACAGTTTCTTCTTATTGTATTGCGAGAAATGATTATCTCTCATTTCCGTCCCAGACAATTGATTTGTATCTATCCGGATCAGTGTCTCCCTCAGTAGAGAAGAGAAGTACTTTTGAGTTTTCATCCAATCCGAGGTGCTCTCTGAGCGGTTTGTACTCATCCATTGTCATGATGCACGCAAGTGTTCCAAACGGTGCGGCTCCAGATTCTCCGGAAGTAACAGGCTGATCACCTTTGAAAGGTGCAGCAAGCATACGCATACCTTTGGCAGCAACCCAGTCAGGTGTTGCGATAAATGTATCAACGTGGTTTTTCAGAATATCCCATGAAATTGTGTTCGGCTCTCCACAGGCAAGACCAGCCATGATTGTAACCATGTCTCCGTCTACGATGCGGATAGCTCCGTCCTTAGCACATGCTCCTTTGTAAAGACATGCAGCAGGCGCAGCTTCAACAACAACAACTTTCGGTGGATTTTCCGGATAGCGGTTAGCGAAGAATCCCTGAACTGCTCCGGCAAGTGAACCAACACCAGCCTGAATAAATACATGTGTCGGACGCTCACATCCAGCTTCATGAAGCTGATCATCAGCCTCGTTAGCCATTGTTCCGTATCCCTGCATGATCCATGCCGGAATCTCTTCATATCCGTCCCAGGCTGTATCCTGAACCATTACGCCGTTCTCTGTCTTCTCTGCCATAGCGTTAGCCATACGAACACATTCGTCGTAGTTTTCCTCTTCGATTGTAGCTTTCGCTCCTTCTTTCAGGATGTTGTTCAGTCTTGTCTGAGTGGATCCCTTCGGCATAAGTACTACAGCTTTCTGTCCAAGCTTGTTCGCTGCCCATGCAACACCACGTCCGTGGTTACCATCTGTTGCAGTGAAGAAAGTAGCCTGTCCGAATTCATTACGCAGTTCGTCAGATGTAAGAACGTTGTAAGGAAGTTCTGAAACATCCTTTCCTGTCTGCTTTGCAATGTAGCGAGCCATTGCGAAAGATCCGCCGAGTACTTTAAATGCGTTCAGTCCGAAACGATAAGACTCATCTTTTACATAGACTTCTTTCAGTCCAAGGTATGCAGCCATGTGATCCAGTTTTGCAAGTGGTGTAACACTGTACTGCGGGAAGCTCTCATGGAATGCGCGAGCTTTCGCTACATTCTCAAGTGACATTACCTGAAGCTGAGAGTCATCTGTTTTTGGCATTTCGTTTACTGCCCATTTGATAGTTTCCATTATAGTGACCTCCTTAAATTAATACGTGTCATTTGCCCATGTAACTGTAAAGTGTGAATTTCGATATCCCCAAATACGAAGAAACTTTATCGCCGGACTTTGTAATAAGGAAAGCACCGGCATGATCCAGATACTGGACAACAGCAACTTTGTCGTCTTTGTTCATCATTGCAACTGGCTTTCCGACCTTTGCAACGGCCTGCTCGATCAACAGATCCAGAAGTTCATTTACATTATGTGTGATCTGCTGTGGTGAATCACCTGTAAGATCCGGAAGACTGTCTTTCGTAGCGATCAAAGACTGAATTGCTGTACTCGCAGCTGTAAAAGCTGTGATGTCATAGTTTAATGAGAAGATGTATGAGATTGATCCGTCATCGTCTCTTATATAGAAGGTACTCGATTTCAGGATCCGTCCATCTTCTGTTTTAGTAAGATAGGAAAGCTTATCATGAATCGTTGACGGATCCGACTGAAGTGTCTCAAGAACAATTCCTGAAGGACCATCTCCGGTCTGTCGGTTCGATACATGTCCGTTCTCGATGTACACGATCGATCTCTCCAGATCTTTTGTCTTCAAATCATGAATTGCAATCTCACAGGAACTTCCAAATTGAATTGCAAGTCCGTGTGCAAGCTGCTTAAGAAAATCTAAGGTATGGCGCATATGTCCACCTGCCTTTCTACATGCTTTCTGTCTTCATAATCCCATAATATCATAAAAATCACGATAGTCAATACCTTTCCTAAAAATTTTTTAGGTAACAAAAAACTTTTTTAGATTTCTTGTTGCATTTAGACAATTTAGATGTTATTCTATGTGTATCAGAGACGTTGATGTACGAAATGCACATAACAGGCAGATGGCATTTTAACATCAAAGTGTAGAAATTCATAAAAAGGAGAGGTTACAATTATGTTGATCTTAGGTAATGGTAGAGTTGTGACAAGAAACCCTGAATGTCCTTATATGGAAGAGGGCGCAGTAGCAATTGATGGTAAAGTAATCTGTAAGGTGGGACCAACAGACGAGTTGAAGAAGGCTTATCCAGATGCAGAGTTTATTGATGCAAAAGGCGGAGTGATTATGCCGGCATTCATTAATACTCATGAACATATCTATAGTTCTTTTGCAAGAGGACTTGCTATTAATGGATACAATCCAACAGGATTACTCAGCATTCTTGAAGGAATGTGGTGGACACTGGATAGAAACCTGACACTGAATGATACTTATTTAAGTGCTATGGCTACTTATATTGATTCTATCAAGAACGGTGTAACAACAGTATTTGACCATCATGCAAGCTTTGGAGCTATCAAAGGTTCCTTATTTGAAATTGAGAGAGCAGCGAAGGAAACAGGAATTCGTTCCTGTCTCTGTTATGAAGTTTCCGACAGAGATGGAAAAGACAAGGCCAGAGAGTCTGTAATGGAGAATGCAGAATTTATTCGTCATGCACTGAAGGATGACAGCGGAATGATCGCCGGAATGATGGGTATGCATGCACAGTTCACAATCTCAGATGAGACAATGGAACTTGCAGCAGCAAACAAACCGGATGAAGTTGGTTATCATATTCATGTTGCAGAAGGAATTGAAGATCTGCATCACTGCCTGAAACATTATGGAAAGAGAATTGTTGACCGTCTGATGGACTTCAATATTCTTGGAGAGAAAACACTGCTTGGACATTGTATCTACATCAACCCACATGAGATGGATCTGATCAAAGATACAAACACAATGGTTGTTCATAATCCGGAATCCAATATGGGAAATGCCTGCGGATGCCCTCCGACAATGGAACTTGTACACAGAGGAATCCTTACAGGACTTGGAACAGATGGATATACACATGATATGATGGAATCCTTCAAAGTAGCAAATATTCTTCATAAACATCACCTTTGCGATCCAAATGCAGCATGGGGAGAAGTTCCGAAAATGCTGTTTGAGAACAATGCAAAGATTGCAGGACGTTATTTCGACCAGAAGCTCGGAGTTCTTGAAGAAGGCGCAGCAGCAGATGTGATCATTGTTAATTACAATCCGCTGACACCAATGAATGAGAATAACATCAATGGTCACCTTGTATTCGGAGTAACTGGACACGATGTTGTGACAACTGTTGCAAACGGTAAAGTATTGATGAAAGACAGAAGACTGACAGAGATTGACGAAGCGAAAGTTATGGCAGACTGCAGACAGGCAGCAGCCGAACTTGGAAAACGTATCAATAGTCGTTAGGCTTAGATTGACGGATACTGTTCATTAATGTTAACATATATAACAGATGTGGACAGTATCTTTGATCGCACATTTCGTCAAAACTAACCGGAAAGGACAATAAAATAATGAAAGAAAAGAAATCAGAAGCACCTCGCAGAGGAAACGAAGAACTGTTTAAGTGGGATGGTAACCCGACATTTGGTCAGATACTTCCGCTTGCTGCCCAGCATGTACTTGCAGCAGTTGTAGGATGTGTTACACCGGCAATTCTGGTTGCAAATGCAGCGAATAATGCAGGCGGAAATGTAAACATGGGTCTCTTAATCCAGATGTCACTTGTATTTGCAGCATTATCAACATTCCTTCAGCTGTATGGAAATAAGATCCATCTTGGATCCGGACTTCCGGTCATCATCGGTGTAAGTTTTGCTTATGTTCCGACAATGACAGCAATTGCAGCACAGGCTCAGGACGTTAACACGATTTTTGGCGCGATGATCGTAGGTGGTATTGTAGCAATTATCGTTGGACTTACTATTAAGCAGATCAGAAAGGTGTTCCCACCACTGGTAATCGGAACTGTTATCTTTGCGATTGGTCTGTCTCTTTATAAGACAGCCATTAACTACATGGCAGGAAACTCCGCGAACACATATGAAGTGATCGTAGAGCAGAGAGGTCAGACAGCAGCACTTGTTTATGGTTCCTGGCAGAACTGGCTTGTATCCCTTGTAACACTGGCAATCGTAATCGGTCTGAACCATTACGGAAAAGGACTTTTCAAACTTGCATCTATCCTGATCGGTCTGGTCTGTGGATATGTACTTGCATTGTGCTTTGGAATGGTTGATTTTTCAGCACTTTCAAACGCAGGTTGGTTCCAGCTTCCACAACCGTTCGCTTTCGGTGTAAAATTCGATATCTCAGCGATTATCCCGCTGGCGATTTTGTTCCTTGTCAATTCCATTCAGGCAATGGGAGATTTCTCCGCTACAACAAGTGGTGGTATGGATCGTCTTCCTACTGACCAGGAGCTCAACGGTGGTATCATCGGTTATGGTATCAGTAATATCGTAAGTGCATGTTTCGGATGTCCTCCGACAGCAACTTACAGCCAGAACGTAGGTATTGTTGGTTCTACAAAAGTTGTAGCAAGAAAGGTATTTTCACTTTCAGCATTTATCCTTCTGATTGCAGGATTGATTCCGAAATTCTCAGCACTTCTGAGAACAATTCCTCAGTGTGTACTTGGTGGAGCAGTAGCATCTGTATTCGCAGGTATCGCAATGACAGGTATCAAGCTTCTTGTAAGTGAAGGTATGTCTACAAGAAATACAACAGTTGCAGGATTATCTATTGCAATCGGTATGGGTGTATCCTTAAGTAACGGATGCTTAAATCAGATGACATCAACAATTTACGATGGATTAGGAATGACAATGGGACTTGAGAACTTCCAGTCCATCATCAATAACACATTTGCATCATCACCGGTTGTACTGGCGACAATTTTTGCAGTTATTTTGAATCTGGTTCTTCCGAAAGATCCAAAGCCGGAGGTAAAATAAAAGGAAACAGATCTTTGAGAAAAGACAGGTTCTTGGGGAATGATCTGTCAGAGATTTCAAAGATTTAATCATTACGGAAGGACCTGCCGATGGCAGGTTTTCCGTGATAAAAGAAAAAAGAGAGGTAAAAAGTATGAGTGAGATTATGAGACCTATGTCATTTGAACAGCTTTTAAACTGGACATTGACAGAGTACAAAGAGAATGGAACAGTATTTGGAGAGCGTCATCCATATCATGCGGACAGCAAGTTCAACCGCACAATCTTCGGACGCGATCTTGAGACACCAATCGGACCGGCAGCAGGTCCAAACACTCAGCTGACACAGAATATTATCGCAGCTTACTACACAGGAAGCCGTTTCTTCGAGCTGAAGACAGTTCAGGTAATGGACGGAGACGAGCTTGCAGCATGCATCAACAGACCATGTATCAAGGCTGATGACGAGTGCTACAACTGTGAGTGGTCTACAGAGCTGTTTGTTCCACAGGCAATGGAGGAGTACATCAAAGCATGGTTCCTTCTGAAAGTGATCTCAAAAGAATTCGGACTTGGAAGCATGGACGGATTCCAGTTCAACATCAGTGTTGGATATGATCTTGCCGGAATCAAATCAGAGAAGGTTGACACATTCCTGAACACAATGCAGCATGCACAGGATTCAGAGATTTTCAAGCACTGCAAGGCTTATCTTCTTGAGCATGTTGACCTGTTCGAGAAAGTGACAGCAGAAGATATCGAAAGCATTTCCGGTGATATCTGTAATTCTGTTACAATCTCTACACTTCACGGATGCCCTCCGGAAGAAATTGAGAAGATCGCAATGTATCTGATCACAGAAAAGGGATTCCATACATTTATCAAATGTAACCCGACACTTCTTGGATACGAGTATGCAAGAAAGACAATGGATGACATGGGATACGATTATATCGCATTCGGTGACTTCCACTTCAAAGACGACCTGCAGTACGAGGATGCTGTTCCGATGCTGAACAGACTGATCGCTGTCTGTCAGGAAAGAAACCTGGAGTTTGGTGTGAAGATCACTAACACATTCCCGGTTGATGTAAAACAGAACGAACTTCCAAGTGAAGAGATGTATATGTCAGGAAAATCTCTGTATCCACTTTCCATCTCCGTAGCAAATATGCTGGCAAGAGATTTCGGTGGAAAACTGAGAATCTCCTATTCAGGTGGTGCTGATTTCCATAACATCGAAGGAATCATCGATGCAGGAATCTGGCCGGTAACAATGGCTACAACAATCCTGAAACCAGGCGGATATGACAGACTTTGCCAAATTGCTGGACTTCTTGAGAAAGAAGGCGTTGTATTCACAGGTATCGACGCTGCCAAGACAGAGAAACTGGTTGAGGAAGCAAAGACAAGCCCATATCATGTAAAGGCTGTAAAACCGCTTCCGTCCAGAAAGATCAACAAACAGGTTCCGCTGATCGACTGCTTCATCGCTCCTTGTAAAGAAGGATGCCCGATCCACCAGGATATCACAACATATCTGCAGCTTGTAGAAGCTGGTAAATATGAAGAAGCTATGGATGTTATCACAGAGAAGAATCCACTTCCATTCATTACAGGAACAATCTGTGCACATGCTTGTATGGGCAAATGTACACGTAACTTCTATGAGTCACCGGTACATATCCGTGAGATGAAGCTTGAGGCAGCTCAGAACGGATACGAAGCGCTGATGAACAAGCTGACAGCACCTGCAATCACAAAAGAAGGTAAGGCAGCAGTGATCGGTGGAGGACCGGCTGGTATGGCAGCTGCTTACTTCCTGCGCAGAGCCGGAATGGCAGTTACAGTATTTGAGAAGAACGACGCTCTCGGCGGTGTTGTTCGCCACGTGATCCCAGAATTCAGAATTCCGGGAACATCTATTGATAAAGATGCAGCACTTCTTGAGAAGATGGGCGTTGAAGTTCGTCTGAACACAGAAGTAAAAGATACAGCAGCACTGAAATCAGAAGGATTTACAACGGTGATCCTTGCAGTAGGAGCTTCTGAGCCTGGAGTATTAAGACTTGAGCAGGGTGAAGCTAAGAATGCACTCGAGTTCCTGGCTGACTTCAAGGCAAATAACGGAAAACTTGATATTGGTAAGAACGTTGTAGTTATCGGTGGTGGTAACACAGCAATGGATACAGCAAGAGCAGCAAAACGTACAACAGGCGTTGAACATGTATATCTTGTATACAGAAGAACAAAACGCTATATGCCGGCAGACGAAGAAGAGCTGGTAATGGCAGTAGAGGACGGCGTAGAATTCATGGAACTCCTTTCTCCTGTTAAACTTGAGAATGGAAAACTGATCTGCGAAGTTATGGTTCTTGGCGATATGGATGCTTCTGGAAGAAGAGGCGTTGTTAAGACAGGAGAACTCAAAGAGATCCCGGCTGATACAGTGATCGCAGCTGTTGGTGAAAAAGTTCCGACTGCTCTTTACGAGGCAAATGGAATCAACGTAAATGACAGAGGACGTGCTCTTGTAAATGAAGAGACATTAGAGACAAACGTAGAGAACGTTTACGTTGTTGGTGACGGACTTGGCGGACCGGCTACAGTAGTAGAAGGTATCCGTGATGGTCTCAAAGCTGCTCAGGCAGTGATCGGAGAGACTCTTGTAAGAGATTTCGATGCAGAGACAGATGAAGCTGTTGTATACGAGAGAAAGGGTAACCTCGAAGACGTACGCGAAGACAGCACAGAGGCTAAGAGATGTCTTAACTGTGCAGGAATCTGTGAGAATTGTAAGGAAGTTTGCCCGAATAGAGCAAATGTAGCAATCAAGGTTCCGGGACTGGAGAAACATCAGATCATCCATGTGGATTACATGTGTAATGAATGTGGTAACTGTAAGAGCTTCTGTCCATACGACAGTGCTCCGTACCTGGATAAATTCACATTATTCATGGATGAGAACGATATGGCAGACAGCAAGAATCAGGGATTCACAGTACTGGACAAAGATGCAGTACACTGCAAGGTTCGTTTCTGTGGAGAGATTCTCGACTGGACACTTGGAGAAGAGACAAAGATTCCGGAAGCACTTCAGAAAGTAATGGAGACTGTTTGCAAGGACTACACATATCTGTTAAGATAATAGCAGAAGGTTTATGTGAGATTGCTCCGGTGGAAATTGAGTGAGACCAGAGTGATAATATGTGAGATAGATAGCTCACAGGCATTTGCCTGTGGGCTATCTTCTTTTCAAAAGACGCAGAAATATAGAAAGAAGGGATCTGTAAAATGATAAGCTATTTCAGAGATGACAGACTTTGTGAAGCAGACTCTTTCTTATCGGTAGTAAAGCCTGACGATACAGAATGTCCGATGATAGCTGCTGTCGGTGCGGGAGGAAAGACCTCTACAGTGAGAAGGCTTGCAGAAGAGTATGCGCTGATGGGGAAAAAGGCAATTGTTCTTACAACAACTCATATGAGAGAAGAGACGACTCCATGGAGTTGTGTGGCTGAAGAGGAAGAGTGGATTAGTAAAGGGAAAGCGCTGCTTGAACGAGTGAAGGAATGCCTTGAACAATATGGACAGGCCTGGATTGGGGCAAGAGCGAAAAAAGGGAAAATGAGCTGCGTTCCGGAGTTGATTCTGGCAGAGATAGAAAGCTGGAATGTGCCATTACTTGTTGAAGCGGACGGAGCAAGGATGCTGCCGTTAAAAGTACCGGGAGAACAAGAACCTGTGCTCCTGCCACAGACAACACATGTATTTTCCGTTTATGGAATGGACGCTTTGGATCAAAAGCTGGAAGAAATCTGCTTTCGAAGTGAAAAGGCGGCAGAGCTTCTTGGAAAACAGCCGGAAGATCAGGTGACAGAAGAGGACATAATAAAGCTTGCCTGTCATGAACAGGGCGGGCGAAAAGGCTGTCCAAAGCAGGCAGAGTATATTGTTGTACTGAATAAGGCAGACACAAAGGAGCGGCGAGACAGAGCGTGTAAGATTGCAAAGTGCTTGTATGAGAATGGAATCAAGAATATATTTGTGACATCTTATATGCTGTAATAAATATTGTAGAAAAAGTGCAGAGATTATTCTTGAACGTAAATAAATCAGCTGGGAATCAATCCCCAGCTGATATAGCCTCCGGCAGGATTGCAGAGGTGCGCAGTAGAAGTATGTCATGCAATTGCATGACGCGCACCTCGCAGCAAGAATGCCGAGGCATTCTTGAATAGCAAATAACGGAGAATCATAGAAGATTCTCAGGAAAATAGATGGGAAGTATTGAGATGAAGATATTGATTAAAGGTGCGGGAGACCTGGCAACAGGAATCGCATCCAGATTATATGGCGCAGGGCATCAGATCATGATGACAGATATTGCTGTGCCATTGACGGTCCGCAGACTAGTTGCATTTTCCAGAGCGGTTTATGAAGGTGAGGCAGTTGTAGAAGATATGACGGCGCGTCTGGCAAAGAATCAGGAAGAAGCAGAGGAGATTATGGAACAGGGAGATATCCCTGTGATCGTTGATCCAAAGGCAGAATGTATACAGTGGTTTCAGCCGGATGTGATCGTGGATGCCATCCTTGCAAAGAGAAATCTTGGAACAAAGATCACAGATGCACCGTTTGTAATCGGAGTCGGACCTGGATTTACTGCCGGGGAAGACTGCAACTGTGTTGTAGAGACAAAGAGAGGACATACACTGGGGAATGTAATCTGGGACGGAAGTGCGATCCCGAATACCGGAGTTCCGGGAAATGTTGGGGGATATTCTATTGAGCGTCTGATCAAAGCATCCGCAGATGGGGTGATCGAACCGAAGGCTGTGATCGGCGATCTGGTACGAAAAGGACAGATCGTTGCAATTACAGGCGGAGAGCCGGTTTATGCGCTGATGGACGGTATCGTTCGCGGAATGCTTCAGCCAGGTGTTCAGGTGACGAAGGGACTGAAGATCGGAGATATTGATGCTCGTGCAAAGCAGGAGCATTGCCGGACAATCTCAGACAAAGCAAGGGCGATCGGCGGAGGTGTGCTTGATGCAGTCTGCAGTTATGAAAAGAGTAGAGGAAAATACGCATTGATCTTGCTGGCGGCAGGTCAGAGTGTTCGGTTCGGTTCAGATAAACTGAAAGCAGTTGTAGAAGGTGAAGCAATGTATGAAAGTGCGATCAGCCGGTTTGAAGCATTTCAGGGATTCAGATCTTATGTGGTGACAGGAAAAGAAGAGATCACACAGGTTGCCGAGGCGGCCGGTTGCACGGTGGTATGCAACAAAGAACCGGAGAAGGGAATCTCTCTTTCTGTAAAGCTCGGTCTGACAAAGGCAATCGAGGATGCGGATGAAAATGGAACACCGCTTCGAGGAGTCCTGTTCAGTGTCTGCGATCAGCCAAGATTAAAAAAATCCACGATTCAGAGAATCATAAATACAGCATTTCATAATCCGGGAAAGATCGTTTGTGCAGGAGAAGGAACAAGAAATGGCAATCCGGTCTTGTGGGATAAGAGATTCTTTGATAAACTTTTGGAGTTAGATGGAGATATCGGTGGAAAGAAGATATTGAAAGAAAACTTAAATTCGCTGAAAATTGTGCCGGTACAGGCGGGAGAACTTCAGGATATTGATCGCAAAGAAGATCTCGGAACGGCATAATGATAGAATTGCTGGTTGCATATAGTGTGAACAGTAATAAAAATAGCAGCGGTGAGCTGAAAGGAGAATGCAAATGCGGGTAGGAGCAGTGATTGCGGCAGCAGGAAAATCTGGTGGATATAAGAGTTATGATAAGATGAAGTCGGTGGATGGAATCCAGGTTCTGCGTCAGATGATTTTAAATTTCAAGAGAGCAGGCGTGGATGAGATCGTGCTGATCACAGGATACCAGGCGGAGCAGGTGGAGAAGAAACTGGCGAAGCTTGGTGCAGTATTCCTTCGCAGTGAAGATTATGAGAAGGAAGAGATGATCACGTCAGCAGTTCGAGGGATGAACTACCTGAAACCGCGCTGTGAGAAATTCTTCTTCTGTCCGGCAGGAGTTTCTCTTTTCACAGAAGATACCGTACGTGTGTTGATGCAAAAAGCGAAAGAAAATGAAAACGATCAGGAGAAAGTCTATGTACCTGTCTGGGAAGAACGAAAAGGACATCCGATCCTGATGGATCGCAGTATGATCGATCAGTTTGCTTCTTATGAAGGTGAAGGTGGACTTAAAGGCGCCATGGATGCGCTGAATGTAGAACGCATTTTCGTTCCGGTGGAAGACAACGGTGTAGCGATTTACTCCGGACAGGGAGAATCTTTCCGTGAGATTTTCAAAGAGAAGGAAAAGGAGAGAAGAATCCGTCCGAGAGTGAAGCTTCAGTTGGAGAAGAATGAGAACTTCTTCGGTCCGGGAATTGTATTCCTTCTGCGTCAGATCGATACACTTGGTTCGGTAAGAGACGCCTGTGCAAAGACAGGAATGTCTTACAGCAAGGGCTGGAGCCTGATCAGAAGTGCAGAGAAAGAACTCGGATATACCGTCGTAGAGCGTAGTCCGGGAGGCAAGCATGGCGGTGTGGCCAGTGTAAGCGAAGCAGGGAAAGACATACTCAGAAAATATGAACTGTTGGAAAAAGATGTGGCGAAATATGCAGAGAAGAGATATAAGGATATATTTGAATCTTGATCTGTCTTTTACACGCAATATGTGAAAAGAAGAAAGCTAATATTAGCGAAAAAAGCGGTCACATGACATTATTAAAATACAGTTAATGAAAAAAGTTGCGTAAATCGCAACTTTTTCAAGAAAAGCGATTGTTAAAATAAAACAAATCGGTTATAATAAGACCATCATTTATAAAGAAAAGACAGGAATAATTACAACATTTTTATGAACAAGGCGCCTGTCAGGAGGAGATAGGATGAAAAAGAGAATTTTAGCAGCAATGATGGCAGCCGTAATGGTGTTTTCTATGGCTGGATGTGGATCCAAAGCCGACGAAAAGACAGACGACACAGCAAAAACAGAAGCAACTGACAACAAAGTCAGTGATGAAGAAGAAACAGAGATCCAGGTATTTATTGCAGCCAGCTTGAAGAATGTAATGGACGAACTCGCAGCACAGTACAACGAAGAACATCCGAATGTAAAGATCACATACAATGCAGACAGTTCAGGTACACTTCTGACACAGATTGAAGAAGGATATGAGTGTGATATCTTCTTCTCAGCAGCACAGAAGCAGATGGACCAGCTTGAGTCCGATGGTCTTGTGGTAGACGGAACAAGAGCGAATGTTGTAAACAACCAGGTAGTAGTTGTGACAAGAAAAGACAGCGGAACAAAGGTAACAGGACTTGATAACTTAAGCGAAGCAGAAAGCTTTGCACTTGCCGGTGGAAGCGTACCGGTAGGTAAGTATACAAGAACCGCACTTATGAATATGGGTGTTCTTCCGAAGGTGGATGATTCTTCAGCAATCACAACAGAAGAAGTATCAGAAGCACTTGGCGGACTTGAGATCAGCGAGCAGGACAACGTAAGCAAGGTTCTTTCCGCAGTAGTGGAAGGATCTTGTGAAGTTGGAACAACTTACTACTCTGATACATATGGATTCGAGGACGAACTCGATATTCTTCAGACAGTAGGGTATGATCTGACAGGAAATGTGATCTATCCGATCGCACGTGTAGTAAATGATGAGGCTGATGATGCACAGAACGCAGCAGCAGATGATTTCATCAAGTTTGTTCTGTCAGACAATGCAAAGAAAGTATTTGAGTCTTATTACTTCGATACAAATGTAGAATAAAGATAGTGTGATAGTAACGGATGTGTTACTATAGAAGTAGAGGCTGCCAGAAATGAAAAGTTTCGGACAGCCTTTTTCTTATAGTTGTAAAGGAGAGTGAATGATAGAATGGATGAAATGATGGAAATCCTGAAGAATCTGGATTGGAGCCCATTATTTATTTCAATAAAAACAGGAATCGTAGCTACGATATTTTCCTTTTTTCTGGGAATCTATGCGGCACGTAAGGTTGTGAAGACAACTCCTGGGAAAAAGGCTATTATAGATGGAATACTGACCTTGCCAATGGTACTTCCGCCGACAGTGGCCGGCTTCTTTCTGTTACTGATCTTCAGCAGGAGAAGACCGTTTGGAATCTTTTTATTTGAAAATTTTGGAATCAAAGTAGTACAGACATGGCTTGGATGTATCATTGCTGCCACAGTAATTTCATTTCCACTGATGTACAGAAATGCCCGTGCAGCGATGGAACAGATCGATGTGAATCTGATCTATGCAGGAAGGACACTCGGCATGTCAGATACAGAAATCTTCTGGAAAGTAGTGATCCCGACCGCAGGACCTGGAATCGCATCCGGAACGATTCTTACATTTGCCAGAGCACTCGGAGAATATGGAGCGACATCTATGCTTGCCGGAAATATTCCGGGAAAGACAGGAACAATCTCGCAGAAGATTGCAATGGTCATTCAGGACGGAGACTATATGACAGCGGGCGTGTGGGTTGCGATTGTCATGGTGATTGCATTCCTGGTGATCTTCCTGATGAATCTGATCTCGGGCAAGAAAATGAAGAATGTCAAGAGGTGGTAAGAGATGGCGATAGAAGTAAAGATTCAGAGAAAACTGAATACATTTGAGCTGAACATAGATTTTAAAAGTGATTCTAAACGAATCGGAATCCTCGGTGCATCCGGATGTGGAAAGAGCATGACATTAAAGAGTATTGCAGGGATTGAGCCGCCGGAGAGCGGATTGATCAAGATTGAAGGAAAAACAGTTTATGACAGCGAAAATAAAGTGAATTTAAAACCACAGAAGCGTAACATTGGCTATCTGTTTCAGAATTATGCACTTTTCCCGACAATGACGGTGGAAAAGAATATCGCCGCCGGATTAAAAGGAAAAAAGCAGGAGAATGCAAAGCGTGTGCGTGAGATGATTGAGAAATTTCAGCTGACAGGACTGGAAAAACGATTCCCGGCAGAGCTTTCCGGAGGCCAGCAGCAGAGGGTAGCCCTTGCGAGAATCATGGCTTACAAACCGGATGTGATTCTTTTAGACGAACCATTTTCAGCACTTGATATGTATCTGAAGGACCGTCTACAGCAGGAATTACTGGAGCTTCTCGAAGATTATGAGGGTACTGTGATCATGGTGTCTCACAGCAGAGATGAAGTGTACCGGTTCAGCGAAGAGCTGCTGATCATTGATCAGGGACAGATTGTGGCAGCAGGGAAGACGAAAGAATTGTTCCAGAATCCGCAGAGAAAAGAAGCGGCACGGCTGACTGGATGCAAGAATTTCACAAGAGCAGTTTATGTGGATGAGCATACCGCAGAATTGACAGACTGGGGGATTACATTACATACAGAACAAAGAAGTATCCCGGAAAATATCAACTATATCGGTTATCGCGCACATGATTTTGTTCCGGTCTGGGGAGGATGTGGAAAGAATCAGATTCCATTTCTATTAGAGAGTAAAGCAGCGCTTCCTTTTGAAGATAACTATTATCTGAAGTCTGCAAATGAAGAGGCAGATCCGCCTGTGATCTCCTGGTTTGTGCAGAGAGAGAATCAGGAGAAGATCCGGGAAAAAGGAATGCCGGATGCGCTGGAGATTGTGGAAGAAGATGTGTTGTTCCTGGAATAGCATCTTCCCATATAGACGATTTTTGAGTGAACCGTTACGTTTTGAAAGAAATGTAAAAACTCCTTTTCAGGATATTTACATCAGGGAAAAACTAGTATATAATAAGCACGTTTTTCAAAAACACATCCCGTCCGTTGGTTACGAAACAATTCTTGTGAACAGTAATCAACGGACGGGATGTGTTATGTATGTAGTCACTGATAAATACGGAAAAGGAGGAGCAAAATGAAATCAGTACAGAATGATATGACTGTTGGAAGCCCAATGAAGATGATCTTAAGTTTTACATTTCCCATCTTTCTGGGAAATGTTTTCCAGCAGTTTTATAATATGGCGGATGCTGTGATCGTAGGTAAGTTCGTTGGAACGAAAGCACTTGCAGCAGTTGGAAGTACAGGAACGATCATGTTTCTGATTTATGGATTTGTAGTTGGAATGACAGCCGGATTTACTGTTCTCACAGCGCAGAAGTTTGGTGCAGGAGACATGCAGGGGATGCGGCGCACCGTTGCAGGGGCAGGAATCCTTTCATTGTTGATTGGTCTGTTCCTTACGGTTACCTTTATGTTATTTATGAAACCACTGTTGCATCTGATGAATACTCCGTCAGATATCTTTGCAGATGCATATAAGTATATTATGATCGTCAGCGGAGGAATCCTGGCGCAGATGCTTTATAACTTGTTATCCAGTATTTTAAGAGCATTAGGAAACAGTAAGATTCCATTGTACTTTCTGATTATCAGTGCGTTGCTGAATATCGTGTTGGATCTGGTTTTAATCATTGTATTTCAGATGGGCGCACCGGGTGCGGCAATCGCGACGGTAGTAGCACAGGGAATATCAGGTGTACTCTGTCTTATTTATATTATGTGGAAGATTCCGCTTCTTCACCTGAAAAAGGAAGACTGGCATGTTGGCGGACAGATTTATGCGATCCAGTTAAAGATCGGACTTCCGATGGCATTGCAATATTCTATCACGGCAATTGGAACTATGATGGTTCAGTCTGCCCTGAATATTTTGGGATCTACGCTTGTGGCGGCATTTACTGCGGCAAGTAAGATTGAGCAGGTCGTGACACAGGCATATGTAGCGATGGGAACAACAATGGCAACTTACGGAGCACAGAATATCGGAGCCGGAAATGTACCAAGAATCCGTCAAGGTTTCAAGGCGTGTACGATTCTTGGTATCGGTTACTCTCTGGTAGCAGCAACATTTATCATGACAGTAGGAAAATACATGACCTATCTGTTTGTCTCAGAGGATGTGGATATTATCATGAGTTCTGTGGATATCTATCTGAAATGTATCGGACTTTTCTTCATTCCGCTTGCAATTGTGAATATCTACAGAAATGGAATTCAGGGACTCGGTTACGGACTGCTGCCGATGATGGCCGGTGTTGCTGAACTGATCGGAAGAGGTGTGGTAGCACTGATCGCAGCGAAGGAAAGAAGTTACCTTGGAGTATGTCTTGCAAGCCCGGCTGCATGGGTGCTGGCAGGAGGACTCCTGATCGCGATGTATTATTATATTATGAATGTACATATGAAGAAGCTGTTTGGGGATTATAATCAGAAGGTCTGATTATTCACAATGTGCATTGCATCGCGGTTCGCATTCAACCATTTGGATTTCTCAGTTTCAAAGCGTTCGAAAAGCCAGGCAATAGCTTCATCCATTCCCTCATCGGAGAGCGGAAATGTCTTTTGTTCTTTCTCTTCTTCCGGTGTATCTTCAAAGCACCACGGTTCTGGATAAATGAATACGGTGAAGGTTGTGCTGCTTTTTCCGTCATCTCCGCGAAAGAAATAGCGCATTCCATGATGTGTACCTGAAAATGGTTCTTTCTTAAGTCCCCCGTAAGGAATCAGTTTTTTATCAATCATAGTAATACAATGTCCTTTCGAAAAAAGTAATTTGTTTTGTTATTGCGTTTTTGAAAAAAGGAAGCCAGAAGTCTGGCTTCCTTTTTATTATAGTGGAATGCGTTTTCTTCTGCAAGAAATGATTTATTCCATAGCTTTTTTGGCAAATTCAGTTGTGACAAGTTTTTCATAAGGAGCGCGTGAATCCAGTTCACCGGCACTTTCCAAAATATCCTGAAGCAGCTCGAAACTCTCTTTTTCAAATATAAGATCTGCTTTCCAGGTGTCCTGTGCATAATAACGGTTTACAATCGCTGTGATGGTTTTAAGATCTGTTTCAGGAAATTGAGGGGCAATCACGGAAGCAATCTCCTCTGGCGTGTGAATCTGAACAAAATCCATACCTTTTTGAAGCGCATTTGTAAAGGATTGGATAATCTCAGGATGTTTGTCGAGATAACTCTTCTTTGCGCTGTAGGCAGTGTAAGGAACATAGCCGCTGTCAGTACCAAGTGAGGCTACAACATATCCTTTTCCTTCCATTTCCAAAGCGGTTGCACTTGGCTCGAATTCAACAGTAAAGTCTCCACTTCCCTCTGAAAAGGCGGCAGCAGTGGAACCAAAATCAATTCCCTGGTTGATGTTGAGGTCTGTTTGTGGATCAATTCCATTTTTCTTTAAAATATATTCAAATACCATTTCCGGCATACCACCTTTTCTACCACCAAGAACATCTTTCCCTTTTAAATCAGTCCACTTAAAATCTTTCATCTCTTCTCTGGCAACAAGAAAATTACCGGCGCGCTGAGTCAGTTGGGCAAAGTTGACGACAGAATCGTTAGCACCTTCGTTATATGTGTAGATGGATGCTTCTGATCCCATGAATCCAATATCAGCTTCACCGGAGATGACAGCAGTCATTGTCTTGTCGGCTCCAAAACCAGTTACGAGAGCGAGTTCAATTCCCTCATCTTCAAAATATTCATTTTCAATGGCAACATACATAGGGGCATAGAAGATAGAATGGGCTACCTCGTTCAATGTCACAGAGACAGGAGCAGAACTGGTATCTGATTTGGTTGTGTTGGAGCCGGTTTCTGTTGTGTCGATTTTGGAATTTGCATCCTTATCTTTGGAAGAATCAGAACCGCAGGCTGATAACAGTCCAACAGTCAGAGCAGAAGCGAGTATTACGGAAATCAATTTCTTTTTCATAAATCCTCCAGAGTGATATAAGATTCTCGTTTAAAATATGCAAGAAAAAAGAATAAGTGTCAAATTCTACTCCAAAGGGGTGTTCATTTTGGAAAATATCCTTTATGCTTAGTATAAACAGAAAGTAGGTGAAGCGTATGGATCTTGTTAAAATTGGAAAATATATTGCAGGGAAACGGAAAGCCCTGGGAATGACGCAGAAACAGCTTGCAGAAAAATTAAATATGAGTGACAAATCAGTATCAAAATGGGAACGAGGCATTTGCTTACCTGATGTGTCGGTTTATATGGAACTATGTGAGATATTGGGAATCAGCATAAATGAATTTCTTGCAGGGGAGGATATTGACGCAGAAAATGTAGAAAAAAAGTCAGAAGACAATATTATACAAGTTACGAAAGACAGTAAAAAGAAACAGAAAAATTTAAAGAGCATTTTAGCAGTGGTAACGACATTTGCAGTGATCATGGTTCTGGTTTTAGGAGTAGTTTTCGTTCATAAGGTGATGCAGCCGAAGAATTATATTACAGCAGTTGACCGGACAAGTGCAGAAATGAAAACCGCAGAATTATTGTCGGGAGCAGATGGGGCATATCTTTTTAATTTTTATGCAAAAGAAGAGTATAAGACATTGACAATTTATTTGTCAGAGTATCAGGCGGGAGAATTGATTAATAAAAGTAAAGTGGCAGATTTGGACTATGATGGGCTCGAATCGGCTAAAAGAGGTGTGATTGCTGTGATACCGGATTTTGAATTGTTTCGAGTGAAATTGATCATAGCAGACGATTATTCTAAATGTTCTACAGATTTTCCGATTCTGGAAAATGTAGAAAACAGAGAATATTATGGGAGAAGTGCGACACAAGTGGAAGGTGAAGTTCCGATTCAGCGGGATACAGAACAGGGTCTGATGGCATTGATTTACGGAGAAGATGGATTGGAAGCAATTCCGGTAAAAGAAATGGAGCAGGGAAATTTTAGGGAGAAGAATGATTATGTCTATTATCTGTCCTTCCGGTTTGGAAAATAATTACGTAAATGAAAATATGAGAGGTAAGATGAGATGAAAACAAGAGAAGAAGCTGCTGCCTATGGATTAACTTTCCCGAACAGCTATGAAGACAGGCCTTTTAAAGACCAACGATGGCAGGTGATCCGTGTAAAGCCGGGGAAAAAGATATTTTTGTGGATTTACGAAAAAGACGAATTGATCCATTTGAATGTAAAGACGGATTCGAGATGGAGGGATTTCTGGCGTGCAGCGTATCCATCGGTAATTCCTGGATATCATCAGAATAAAGAGCATTGGAACACAATTATTCTGGATGGATCTGTTCCAGACAAGGATATTGAACGGATGATTGGTGAGAGCTATGATCTTGTGACAGACAGTCCTACAAAAAGAATTTATGAAGCTGTAAAACGGATTCCAAAAGGGCATGTGGCAACTTATAGACAGGTTGCGAAGATGGCAGGAAATGAAAAGATGTCAAGAGCAGTTGGAAATGCGCTTCATAAGAATCCAGATCCAGATCACATTCCATGTTTCCGTGTTGTGAATGCGAAAGGTGAGCTTGCCGGAGCATTTGCATTTGGAGGAGCAGATGTACAGGCAGAACTTTTGAGAGAAGACGGTGTGGAAGTAGTAGATGGAAAGGTTGATCTAACAAAGTATCAGATGGCGGATCTGATGGAAGAGTAAGATAGTACTGTTTCTTTTGGGAAAGATAGTGTATAATACTTACGAGTGATTGCTGTTCGCAAAGTACTGCGAACAGCATCTTTGTATAGTGCAAAGAGCAGGAAAGAATACATCATTATGGTTTTGCTTTTGAAGGGAAAAAAGTGTTGATCGGATAAGAAATGGAGAAATGAATGAAAATTAAGAAAGTGGCAGTCCTCGGTGCCGGAGCAGTAGGCTCTTATGTGATCTGGGGATTATCGAGCAGAAATGATATAGAGCTTGGAGTGATCGCAGAAGGAGAACGAGCAGAGAGACTGAAACAGAAGGGATGCACAATTAACGGAAAAATATACCATCCCGAAGTATGGAACCCCGGAGAAACAGACGCTGTCGATTTAATGATTGTTGCATTGAAGTATGGCTCACTTTCGGCGGCATTGGAAAGTATTCAGAAAGCAACCACGGAGAATACTGTAATTATGAGTCTGATGAACGGGGTAGACAGTGAAGAGATTATTGCAGAAAAAGTAGGAGTGGAGCATCTTCTTCCGGCAGTGATCAAGGTCGCTTCACATAAGGAAGAAGATGGCTATCATTTTGATCCTGAGACAACAATCGGAATTATTTTTGGCGAACGTACTGCACCTTACGATAGTGATCGCATCAGGGCAATTGAAGAACTGTTCAAGGATACCGGAATCCATTTCCGGGTGACAGAGTATGCAAGAGAAGAGATGTGGAGCAAGTTTCGGCTGAATGTCTGTAACAATCTGCCACAGGCAATTCTCGGTGCGGGAGTTGGATGTTACCGTGACAGTGTGCATATGAAGGCAATCAGTGATGGACTGAAAGGAGAACTGGAAGCAATTGCACAGGCGAAAGGAATTGATCTGAGTAAGACTGAGGCGTCTTCCGGGCGTGGAAGTGCAGTACCGCCATCTGCGCGTTATTCTACTTTGCAGGATTTGGATGCAGGAAGACACACAGAGATTGATATGTTTTCAGGTGCACTGATCCGTATGGGAAAGGAACTTGGAATTCCGACACCGTATAATGAGTATACATATCATATGATTAAAGCACTAGAAGAGAAAAATGACGGACGGTTTAATTATACAGGAGATGAAGAACCGACCTGGTCAAAATAAAACAGGGAACAATTTGTGGCAGAGGCAGGTTATGAAAAAATATTGAAACAGTGATGTTGAAACAACATAAAAAGGTGAGGTAAATTAAGATGAAAGAATTATACGAAGCAATCGAAGCAAAAATTAAAGCAAGCGGTTATCCGAGAGCAATCTCCGGAGAAGATGTATACAACGACATCTGTGACCAGATTGACGGAAAAGAGAATGGAAGTTATGTATTGTTATCCAAGTTCGAAGATGATGTGATTTTTGAGTATCATATCACGATTCAGGATGAAGATTTCAACCTGGGGATTTTGACAATGCGAACACCGGAAGGCGTGTTTGAGACAGATTTTGATGCGGAATAAAAGGATGAATATGTTATGAAGAAAATCAGCAGAGTTTCAACTATAATTAGCGCAATCATGCTACTTACTTACATTATTGTTCTTATCAGCATCTGGAGCAGGATTCCTGATACAGTACCGACACATTTTAATGCAGCAGGAGTGGCAGATAGTTATGGAAGCAAAAGAAACCTTGTATTTGAACCAGTTCTTGCCGCGTTTCTGTTGTTATTCCTCTCATTGATGGAAAGAATTCCGGCAATCTGGAATTTCCCGGTGGTTGTTACAGAAGAGAACAGAGAAAGATTGTATAAGATTGCCATGATAATGATGGGCGGGATTAAGGTTCTGGTTACTGCCCTGCTGATTGATGTTGGAGTCAGTAGTCTTGTGGAAGGATATCCAATCTGGCCGATGTATATGATGCTTGGAGTGATGATAATATTGATTATCGTATCGACTGTGCAGATGGTTCGGGCGAAATAATGTGGAATAAGAAAACAAATAAAAACCCTCTTGTGCAATATGTTTATCCAAAATCTTAAAAAAATATAAAATTTATATAAAATCCTTCTTGAATTTAGCATGATGAAGTGCTAAACTCTTAACATAAAAACAGAGCGCGATCTATTTATTGACGAGAGCATCTGGATTATAGTTAAGAAAGAAGGAAAGAAAATGAACGGAGTTATAATGATGGTCATTGCCATCGTTGTATTAGGTGGAGGATATCTTTTCTATGGAAGATATCTTGAGAAGAAATGGAGGATTGACCCGAATGCAAAGACTCCTGCTTATGAACTGGAAGACGGCGTAGATTATGTGCCGGCAGATACGAATATCGTATTTGGTCATCAGTTCGCATCTATCGCAGGAGCAGGCCCGATCAACGGACCAATCCAGGCAGCAATCTTTGGATGGCTTCCGGTACTTTTGTGGATTCTGATCGGAGGTGTTTTCTTCGGAGCAGTGCAGGATTTTGCATCCATGTATGCTTCTGTAAAGAACAAAGGACGTACAATCGGTTATATTATCGAAGAGTATATCGGTAAACTTGGAAAGAAATTATTCCTGTTATTCTGCTGGTTATTCTGTATTCTTGTTGTTGCTGCATTTGCGGATGTAGTTGCAGGAACATTCAACGGATTCGTAGCTGATGACGCAGGAACTATAAGTAAAGTAGCAGCAAATGGTGCTGTGGCAACAACATCCATGCTTTTCATTGTAGAAGCCGTAGCACTTGGCTGCATTTTGAAATATGCAAAACTGAATAAATGGGTTAACACAGCTATTGCAATTGTTATGCTTGTCGCAGCAGTAGCACTTGGACTTTATTTTCCAATGTATCTGACAAGAGAGACATGGCATATCCTGATCTTTATTTATATTCTGATTGCCAGTGTCGCACCGGTAACAATGCTGCTTCAGCCACGTGATTACCTGAACAGTTACTTGCTGATCTTTATGATTGCAGCAGCAATTGTCGGAGTATTTGTAGCAAATCCATCCTGTAACCTGAAAGCTTTTACAAGCTTCAATGTAGATGGAAGTTATATGTTCCCAATTCTGTTTGTAACAATTGCATGTGGAGCTGTATCAGGATTCCATTCACTGGTATCTTCCGGAACTGCTTCTAAGCAGATTAAGAGTGAGAAGAACATGCTCCCTGTATCTTACGGAGCAATGATCATGGAAAGTATGCTTGCTGTAATCGCACTGATCGCAGTTGCTTCCTTCGCTGATGGTGAGGCAGCAGCACAGGGACTGACAACACAGCCACAGATTTTTGCAGGAGCAATCGCAAACTTCCTTGAAGTGATCGGATTACCGCATTCTCTTGTATTTACACTGATCAACCTTGCAGTATCAGCATTTGCATTGACATCACTTGATTCCGTTGCACGTGTCGGAAGACTTTCTTTCCAGGAATTCTTTATCGATGATGACACAGATATGGATAATCTGCCATTGTACAAGAAAGTAGCAACCAATAAATATTTCTCAACAGTTATTACATTGGTACTTGCATACTTACTTGCAAAGGTTGGATATGCAGAAATCTGGCCACTGTTTGGATCAGCAAACCAGCTTCTGTCAGTACTTGCACTGATTGCATGTGCAGTATTCCTTAAGAAGACAAAACGCCAGGGAGCAATGCTCTGGATTCCAATGGTCTTTATGATGGCGGTAACATTTACAGCACTTGGAATGACAATCTGTAAACTGGGAGGTCAGTTTATGACAACAGGTCTGAGCCTTGGAAATACATTACAGCTGATCTTTGCTGTTCTGCTTCTTATCCTTGGAGTAATCGTAGCAATTCAGGGAATTAAAAAGCTTACAGAGAAGAAAGAAGCTCAGGCAGATAAAGTTGAGGAGACAACCATTCTGGAATAAGCAGAATAGTTAATAAAGAGTAAGAGACAAGATCTTCATGCAGACTTAAAATGTCTGGCATGAAGATCTTGTCTCTAGTTCTATTTAATTGTACTCAAATAGAAACAGGTTAAAGTATAGAAATTTTACATTCGCCGGGTGTATACTAAGTCGTAATGTAAAAAGACAATCTAAGTAGTAACAAGATCAGGGGGAGTATAAATGAACGCGAACATAAATCAACAACATATGTTCAGCAACAAGATGATCCGTGCTCTTTTAGTACCAATCATACTGGAACAGTTATTGAATTCCATCATGGGTACCGCGGATACGATGATGGTTAGTAATGTGGGATCAGCGGCAATTTCAGCGGTGTCACTGGTGGATTCCATTAACATATTAGTGATCCAGGCATTTTCCGCATTGGCAGCCGGAGGTGCGATCGTCTGTGCCCAGTACATTGGACAGGGGAATAAAGAACGGGCAAATGAGTCTGCACGACAGGTACTATTTATCATCACTCTTATATCAGTAGCTGTCAGCGCATTTTGTCTTATTTTTCAGAAACTGTTACTTCATCTGATTTTTGGAGCAGTTGAAGCAGATGTTATGAGAGCATCTGAAATCTATTTCTTCTACACTGCATTATCATTTCCGTTTATTGCGGCGTATGATGCAGCGGCATCGATCTTCAGGGCACAGGAGAACACGAGAGATCCGATGCTTATCTCAATGGTATCAAACGTGATGAATATTGTCGGAAATGCAATTATGATCTGGGGCTTCCATATGGGAGTCGCGGGAGCTGCACTGGCAACTTTGATTTCACGTATTTTCTGTGCGGTTGTAGTATTGGCAGAGCTTCGTCTGGATCGTCAGCCAATTGTGGTACGAGATTATCTGAAAATCCGTCCAGACTGGAGAATGATCCGCAGGATCCTTGGAATCGGAATTCCATCCGGTGTGGAGAACAGTATGTTCCAGTTAGGAAAGCTGGCGATTCAGTCCACAGTATCAACACTTGGAACAACAGCAATCGCTGCGCAGGCAATGACGAACATTCTGGAGAATCTGAACGGAATCGGTGGTATCGGAGTCGGAATCGGATTGATGACAATTGTAGGTCAATGTCTGGGAGCTGACCGGAAGGATGAGGCAGTTTATTACATCAAAAAGCTTTGCGTGATTGCTGAGATCGTTATGGCTGCGAGTTGTGTGATTGTTTTTGCACTGACGAAACCAATTACGATTCTCGGCGGTATGGAACCGGAGAGTGCGAAGATGTGTTTCCATATGGTAATGTGGATCACGATTGTAAAACCGCTTGTATGGGTTATGTCATTTGTTCCTGCATATGGATTGAGAGCAGCAGGGGATGCAAAATTTTCTATGATCACATCCTGTTGTACAATGTGGGCATGCAGATTCTGCCTGTGTGTATTTCTGATCCGTGTAATGGGATTTGGTCCGATGGGAGTATGGATCGGAATGTTTGCGGACTGGACGGTCAGAAGTATTATTTTCACCTGGCGATTCCACAGCAGAAAATGGCTGGAGCATAAAGTAATTTAAATAAGAAGAGAAATCTGAACAAAAAGAGAAATCCAAACAAAAATAGAAACAGCAGGGTTACTGTCGGGAAAGCATTTTAATAATAATGCTTTTGGCAGTAGCCTTGCTGTTTCTTATGTCTGCTATTTTTTAAATTTGATCTTTAATATCCTGATAGATTTATGCTTTGTGTATGATTCTCAAGAATTACTCTTCAGGTGCAAGCTCTGTTGTCTGCTTCTTTGGAGGCATAACCAGTGAGAAGATAAGGAATGCAATCAACGCAGCAACCAGTCCAGGTACGATCGGCTGATTGAAGTGCAGACCGAACAGATTTCCTTTGGAAATATGCTCCAGATATACTACAACAATAGTTCCGGCGATCAGAGAAGCCATGGTTCCTGCCTGGGAAGCTCCTTTCCAGTAATGTCCGAGAACATATGGGAAGAAAGAACCTGCGGCACGAAGGGTGAAGGCAAACATCAGGATTGTAACAATACTTGAAGTATTAAATAATGCAATCAGAGTAGCAAAAACACCTACAGCTGCCATTGTAACACGAGTTACGATCATGATTTCTTTATCAGATGCGCTAGGCTTAATCACAATCTTGTAAATATCATTTGCAAAGATCGATCCGGCACCAAGAAGGTCTGAGTCAGCACTTGACATTGTGGCAGATACGATACCTGCAAATAACAATCCGCAGATAATTGCCGGCATTGCTTCCATAGCAAGAACCGGAAGTGCATAACGGGCACCAACATCCTGGAAGTCCGCAGCATTGAATTTGCCCATGTTGATCAGTGCAAGTACGATGATTCCCATAAGTGTCGGAACAAAAGCGTAGATAAAGTTTACAATCGCAGCAAGGACAGATCCCTGTCTTGCTGCTTTTCCGTCTCTTGCAGCGTAATATCTGGATACAGCTTCCTGTCCTACAGTAAATGTAGCAACATACATGATTGTTAAACTGATAACATCCATTACATTATAACCTTTAAACATGTCAAATGTTTCAGCAGGAACATTAGCTACAACATTGTCCCATCCACCGGCAAGATTCATTCCAAATGGAAGTGCGATGATCATTCCAATCACGATCAGGAATACCTGAACAAAGTCAGTAAGTGTAACACTCCAAAGACCACCCATGATCGCATAAATTGTTACAACGACACCTACGATCAGAACGGCTGTTTTATAATTCAGATTCAGCATAGTAGACAGAATAACGGATGATGCGATAAACTGTCCGGCTGTCAGTCCGATCAATGGAACGAACATGATCAAAGATGTAATGATTCCTGAAGGTTTTCCATAACGACGGCGGAAATATTCAGGAACGGTTTTAACCATCGCAGCACGGAATTTTGGTGCAAGGAATGTAAGGATCACAAAAGCAAATCCCATTGTGATAATGTACCATGCGGCACTGAGTCCGTGACTTTCCATGCCCTGCTGAACAACACCGAGAGAACTTCCTCCTCCGATCTCAGTAGCAGCAAGCGTTCCGGCCATCAAAAACGGTCCGAGTCGTCTTCCGGCAACAACGAAGTCTGTGTTGGATTCAATCTTTTTAGATGACAGATAACCGATCAATAACATAACAAGAAGATAAACAACAACAACAGCGGTTACGATAATGTTTGACTGCATAAAATCTCCCTCTTTCCTTTAGTAAGATTTGAAAAAGGTATCAGGAAATAGCGAAACCTGACACCTATGTTCATACGAATAATTATACCATAAAAACTTTCACACACAACCTGTAAAGAGAAAAAACTTGTTAAAATTTATCGATATTTCCGGAAGATAATCGATTGGTATAGTAGATATTAACAAAAATAATAAAAGGCGAGAGGACAGCGTGAAAAAGATCATTTTTTAGGGGGTGGACATTTGACGTTTCTATTATTACAATTATAATAATCGACAGAAAAGAGGGAGATTGTATATGACACAGATAGATGCGTTAAAAACAGATGAAATACAGAATTATGAGATAGAACATCAGGAAGAAGTGCGCCGTCTCGCAGGCGAGTGTATGGTAATTTTGGAAAATGACGGAGTCCTTCCACTTCAGGCTGGTACAAAGAAGATTGCATTATTCGGAACAGGAGCAAGACATACGATCAAAGGTGGAACAGGATCCGGTGATGTAAATATACGTGAAAACATTTCGATTGCACAAGGGCTTGAGCGTGCAGGATTTAAATTTGTAACAGAAGGCTGGCTGGATCAGTATGACAGACTTTATGCGGATGCGCAGGAAGCGTATGCGAAAAAGTTAAATGAATTTACAGAGAAAACAGGAAAACCATCGATGCTATATGCCTTCGAGAACCCTTTTGAGGAACCGGAACAGCCGGAGATTACAGAAGTGGATGTAAAAGAAGCGGATGCGGCAATTTATGTAATTTCTAGAAATTCCGGTGAGGGAAAAGACCGCAGGGCAGAGAAGGGAGATTATTATCTCAGCGACAGAGAACTTCAGAATATCCGTTTTATGACAGAACACTATAAGAACTGTATTGTTCTTTTGAATGTAGGTGGAGTCATTGATCTGACTTCATTGAAGGCAATTGAAGGTGTACAGGCAATTATGCTTGTGGGACAGACAGGAAATATGGGAGGTTATGCAGTTGCTGATGTGCTGACTGCCAAGACGATTCCTTCAGGAAAGCTGACTGATACATGGGCAAGATCTTATGAGGATTATCCGTCATCTGCAACATTTAGCCACAGGGATGGAAATCTTGACGACGAATATTACAGTGATGGAATCTATGTAGGATATCGTTATTTTGATACGTTTGGTGTGATGCCTCTATATTGCTTTGGATATGGAAAAAGCTATACAGAATTTGAAATAAAAACAATGAATGTAACAGCAGATGAAAAGCAGGTACAGGTTGAAGTTGAGGTTACGAACATTGGTGACAAATATCCTGGAAAAGAAGTTGTTCAGGTTTATTATTCCGCACCGGATGGAATCATGGAGAAACCAACACAGGAACTTGCAGGATTTGCTAAGACTAAATTGCTTGCACCGGGAGAAAAAGATGTCGTGACGATCACATTTGCAACGACAGATATGGCATCTTTTGATGCATATGATGCGACCTGGGTTATGGAAGAAGGGGAATACACGATCCGCGTAGGAAACAGTTCACGTAATACGGAGGCTGTGGCAGTCATCGACCTTGATGAGCAGGTGACAACACTCCAACTGAAACGTCTGATGCGTGATACAATTGCAGTCAGAGAGCTTCACCATATGATTCCGATTTTCGATATTGAATTTGATTTCGGTGTTCCGGCGATTCCATTTAGAATTATGCTTCAGGCAGAGAACTTTAAGAAAGAACTTGTAGAATATGAAGTGATGCGCAGGACACTTATGGATAAGAGGAAAGATGAAGTTCTGACGCTGGAAGATGTAAAAGCAGGCAACGCGACTCTGGATGAACTGACAGCGCAGCTTACCGTGGAAGAAATGGCAGAACTTTGTGTTGGAACAGAGAGAAAAAATGGCGACGGAAATGTAATTGGTTCAGCATCCTCCGGTGTGCCGGGAGCAGCAGGAGACACCACTTCCAGTTTACTTGAAACACGAAAAGTGCCGAATCTTATTCAGGCAGATGGACCGGCAGGGCTTCGTTTAGAGACACCTTGTACTGCCATTCCAATCGCAACAACACTGGCACAATCCTGGGATATGAATCTGATTCATAGAATGGGAGAGCTTGTCGGAGAAGAGATGAAGCAGTTACATGTAGATCTATGGCTCGCACCTGGCATGAATATTCATCGTAATCCGCTTTGTGGACGAAACTTCGAATACTATTCTGAGGATCCTGTATTGACAGGTCTTTGTGCTGCAACAGAGACGAAAGGTGTTCAGTCTCAAAAAGGAAAGGGAACAACAATCAAACATTTTGCAGGAAATAATCAGGAAGACAACCGTATGTTTACGAATGCACATATCAGCGAGCGTGCGCTGAGAGAAATCTATCTGAAAGGATTTGAGATTGCGGTAAAGACAGCTCAGCCATATGCGATCATGACTTCCTACAATCTGATCAACGGAGTTCATTCAGCAAACAACTATGACATGCTGCAGAACATCGCACGTGATGAGTGGGGATTTGAAGGTCTTGTGATGACAGACTGGTATACTTCACAGGATACAACAGAGATGGGAATGGTATCACCATCCGGAAAATATAGTCATTCCAGCAGTGTACAGTGCATTAAAGCAGGAAATGACCTTCAGATGCCGGGATGTCAGCAGAATGTGGATGATATCGTAGAAGCAGTGAACGAAGGAAAAGAAATTACCAAAGCAGATTTACAACGCTGTGCGAAACATATTTTAAGTGTTGCACTTAAGACAATGTAAAACCACCTCGGTAATATGGAAATTGAGAGTCTTTTTCGTATTACTCAAAAATTAATAAACAATATCGTATAAGATCAAGCCTTTTGTGTCGCAGGATGCAGAAGGCTTTTCCTTTCCTTTCAGGATCGCATTGATACATTCGACGGGTCTTTTCCCTATGCCGATATCCAAAAGCGTTCCCAGAATAAATGGAGCCATCTGATAGAGAAAATCATTGGCTGTCATACGAATATAAAGCGTAGACTCTTCTGTGACAAAAGTAATTGTTTTTATTTCTTTTTCGGTTCCTTTCTTTTTTCGAATCGAAGAGAAATGTTTAAAATCATGCGTTCCAAGTAATGAGTGGGCAGCGGTTTCCATAAGAAGAATATTTGGAAGTTCTGCTGTTTGTTCAGGTGGCAGATCAAATAATGAATCTGATAACAGATCAGTTAATCGACCGCGATAGTTTTTGTGGAACAGGTCATAGATCGGTGATAAATCCATGGCATATTCATAAGTGATCTCGCGTGCATTTAAGTCTGCTCGAAAGCGTTCGGGTGTTGATACTGCATCTAAAACGGCAATATCCTGTGGAAGATACTGGTTCAGAACAGTTTTAAATTCTGCAGGAGTCAGTTGGCTTTCCGTAAGAAAATTGACTGTGAGATTCCGAGCATGAACTCCCGGTTCTGTTCGGAATCCGGAAAATAAAGTGACAGGAGTTCCTGTTACTTTTTCTAATACATTTTCAATTTTATAAGATACTGTGCGATCATTGTGGTCTTTTTCCGGGCGTTTCCAACCAAGATAACGTGTACCGTCATATTGGAGTGTTAATTTAATATTCTGCATATATCGTTCTCCATTTATAAATAATGTCTGTTTCCAGACAAGTCATCCTTTGTATTTTAACTGATGCAGATGGAAATGTATAGAGAAAAGAAGAGAAATAAGACTGCAAAGGCGAAGAGAGTGATTCTGATTTTATTTAAAATGTTTCCGAAAGATATTTTTGGTCATTTCCATCATGCGGTCAATTTGCTTTTGTTCTTCTTTGCTTTTACCTTCTTTTAATACTTCAAGAATTAATGAAACTTCATCCGGATTGAAACGAAGTCCCTGTCGGTTTGCATTTGTGATAAGTGCGAGCATGACCGGGGCAAGTTCATTTCCAGATTTTCCTTTCGTCTGTTTCGCGGCTGTCCTGATCAGTTCCAGCTTGAGCGGATCGATCGTTTTCATTGCAGGATGGTTCATCCAGTTTTCCATTGTTAAGATCTCCTTTCGGTGAGTTATTGTTTATAGTGTCTTCTGGCTCTTCATCAGAAGGTGGAGCAGATGAAAAGAATTGTGTAAACATATCTGCCATAGACATCATCTCTTTTATGTTTTTGAAAGTAGAAAAGAGCTGTTTTTCTTCTGATGTGAGATAAGGTGACAGATGGTCAAAAATAGAATCTGCGTTGTCTTGAAAAAGACTTTCTATTCCTCGTCCAGAAGAAAAGTCACAGGCAGAAAGTGCATCATAACTGACAGGAGCCTGATGGTGAAGAACATTTTGCAGTTCGATGAATTTAATGAAGACGGCAAGCATGCTCTGTGTAGCTGGCGGGAAAAGAGGAAGGAAAAGTTTCAGCATGCGAAGTCCGGAAGCAGTTGCTTCGTCAAAGGGGGTCATAGGCGTCGGTGTTTTCAAAAAAATAAACCCTCCTGACTTTCAGCTGAACTGATACATATATATGAAATGCAGAAAAAATATATTCCTGTTCATGAATATAGATGTGTGAAAAATCGGATTATGCGTATACTGAATTAAAGACCTTTTGTAATCAGGGGCATATCTTAATAATAAGAAGAGGAAAGGAAAACGAAAATGTCCAGAAAGTTAATTATTGATGGGAATGCAGTATATGAAATTGATGAGAAGTGTATGTTAAAGAAAAAGCTTGGAGAACTGAAAGAAAAGAAGATAACATCAGACGAGAAGAGAGCGGAACAGAGTGTTGTTACCGGAAAACCGAATCGTTTGAAAAGATAAGCCAGAAGGGGCATGCGGTTTTTCCGCATGCCCCTTCTGAAGTGGAAGAAGGAACAGATATCAGCATCCGCCACAGTTGCAGCCATTACCGCAACCGCCGCATCCGAAGCCATTATTGCCCCATCCGCCGCAGCAGCAAAGAAGAAGGATGATCCACAGACAACTGTCATTGCCGCAGCCATTACCACATCCGCCACAACCATTACCACCCCAGCCACCGCAGCAGCAGAGGAGAAGGATGATCCACAGGCAGGAGTTATTCAGTCCGCATCCATTTCCGTTTCCGCCACAGCCGCAGCTGTTTGCACATCCGTTGTCACAACCGCATCCGCAGTTTGTAGCTGTTAATTCACTCATTGTTAAATCCTCCGAAAGATTTTTTGATTTACAATGTTATAGTATGCGGAGAAAAAGAAAATGTGAGATGAGAAATTATTTGTAGTGATAAAGATGTGAAGTGGCAAAAATTATTCGAGCAGCCGGGAAAAATCTAAAATTCCCCAGCCGGATTCAGTTCCCGGAATCTGTACACAGGAAGTGTGAAGTTTTAATTTGACTTCTGCATTGGTGAGAAACGGGTATTTTGAAAGAAGACAGGCAATTGCACCGGAAACAACAGGAGCAGCCATGGATGTTCCTGTTTTGGAAAGATAAGGCGGAGCATTTGGAAATTGAGAGTAAAAGGCATTGCAGCTTACAATTCCTGTGCCGGGGGCAAAAACATCAGGTTTGACAATGCAGTCATCTGTAGGACCGCGGCCGGAATAATTGAGAGGATGCCTTTGGGTGTGGATCAGAGGAAAAGTGTCGGGAACACCAACAGTGATAACTTTTGGGCTGCTTCCGGGAACTGTGACGGAACCGGGAGCAGGTCCGTAGTTGCCGGCAGAGACAACTACGACGAGCCCAAGATCCCAGAGGGATTCTACAGCATTCAATAAAAGAAGTTTTTGATGAATGGAAAGATCCGGTCGTGTACCTACAGAAATGTTAATGATCCGGATATGGAATTGCGTGTAGATATCACGGATCCATTGAATTCCATTTATGACATTTTTGATAGATCCGTTTCCATTCTGATCCAATACTTTCCCAATAATAAGATTGCAGAAGGGAGCGATTCCGGCATAAGTTCCGGAAGAGAGAAGTCCGCTTCCCGCAAGAATTCCGGCTACATGGGTTCCGTGTCCACTATTGTCGATGAGAGGGGAGAAATGAGAGAAAGAAAAAAGAACTTTTTCGGAAGAACCAGTGGTACTGGAAAAATCCCGAAAAGAAAGGATACGACCTTTAAAATCAGGATGAGGAGAAATTCCGGTATCAAGAATAGCAACAGTGACATTTTGTCCGAGAAATTTGTGTTCCTTTGTGTCCGGACACCAGTAGTGAATGGATTGTTTTACCCATTTCATGAAGGAAAAGCCTTTGTTTTTTCTTTATTATATGCCTGATACTAAATTAGTGATAAAGATGTCTACACTGAGATGACAAAACATCCGTTTGCCATGTGGTAAGCTCAAGAGCAAGCTCTTTCGCTTAAGGGCGTCCGCCCTATGATAAAAAAGTTGCCGGCTCTCTTATATAAGCGAGCTTATAACGTGAGCCATCAACTTTTTTATCGCATGGCAAACTGTAAAGAAAAAACACTTGACACCATCTTGCGTTTCGTGTATGATAGCAGAGGTGAAGATAATGAATAAGTTTTTAGAGCAGGCATTATTGTTTGATTTCTACGGGGAATTGCTTACAGATCATCAAAAGGAGATTTATGAGCAGTTCGCGCTGGAAGATCTTTCGCTCAGTGAGATTGCTGAAATGAAGGGGATCAGCCGCCAGGGTGTACATGATCTTGTGAAGCGGTGTCAGAAGACACTGGAAGGATATGAGATGAAGCTTCATCTTGTAGAGAAGTTCCTTTCCGTGAAGGAGAAGGTCAGTAAGATTGATGATACACTTGCAGAGTGGGAATGCGAGAAGAATGACCCGGAAGAGATGGTGAAGCGGATCCGTAAGATTGCGGATGCGATCATAGAGGAGTTATAGAATGGCATTTGACAGCTTAAGTGAAAAACTTCAGAATGTATTTAAGAACCTGCGAAGCAAGGGAAGACTGACAGAGGATGATGTTAAGGCAGCTCTGAAGGAAGTTAAGATGGCGCTTCTTGAAGCAGATGTAAACTTCAAGGTTGTTAAGGGCTTCATAAAGGATGTTCAGGAGAGGGCTGTTGGTCAGGATGTGATGAACGGACTGAATCCGGGACAGATGGTGATCAAGATCGTTAATGAAGAGCTGGTTAAGCTTATGGGATCTGAGACAACAGAGATCAAGCTTCAACCGGGCAGTGCGATCACAGTGATCATGATGGCAGGTCTTCAGGGAGCAGGTAAGACAACAACAACTGCAAAGCTTGCAGGAAAGTTTAAGTTAAAAGGTAAGAAACCACTTCTGGTAGCATGTGATGTTTACCGTCCGGCTGCAATTAAGCAGTTGGAGATCAACGCAGAGAAGCAGGGCGTAGAGATGTTCTCCATGGGAGACAAGAATAAGCCGGCGGATATTGCGAAGGCAGCAGTTGAGCATGCATCAAAGAATGGTAACAATATTGTGATCCTTGATACTGCAGGACGTCTTCATGTAGATGAAGATATGATGGCAGAGCTTCAGGAGATCAAGGAAGCTGTGGAAGTTCATCAGACCATCCTGGTTGTCGATGCGATGACCGGACAGGATGCGGTGAATGTAGCAAGTTCCTTTAACGATAAGATTGGAATCGACGGTGTGATCGTCACAAAGCTTGACGGAGATACACGAGGCGGTGCTGCGCTGTCTATCAAGGCAGTGACAGGAAGACCGATCCTTTATGTCGGCATGGGAGAGAAGCTTTCAGATCTGGAGCAGTTTTATCCGGACAGAATGGCATCTCGAATTCTGGGAATGGGAGATGTCCTTTCCCTGATTGAGAAGGCAGGCGCTGAGCTTGATGAAGAGAAAGCCAAGAAGATGGCTGATAAGATGAAGAAAGCTCAGTTTGACTTTGAAGATTATCTTGACAGTATGGAACAGATGCGTAAGATGGGCGGTTTGTCCAGCATCATGGGAATGCTGCCTGGAATGGGTAATCTCGGAGGTAAGATGCCTGATCTTGATTCCGAAGAGAATGAGAAGAAGATGGCTCAGATGGAAGCAATCATCTACTCCATGACTTTGGAAGAGAGAAGAAACCCGGATCTGCTGAATCCATCCAGAAAGCACAGAATTGCCAAGGGTGCAGGTGTGGATATTGCAGATGTGAACCGTATGGTAAAACAGTTCAACGAATCCAGAAAGATGATGAAGAAACTTCCTGGAATGATGGGTGGCAAAGGTGGAAAAAGGGGCAAATTCAAGCTTCCCTTTTGACATATAAATGAAACAATAACAAAAAATTAAGAAAAATTATGAGGTGAAAAAAATGGCAGTAAAGATCAGATTAAAGAGAATGGGACAGAAGAAGGCTCCTTTTTACAGAATCGTAGTAGCAGATTCTAGATCTCCAAGAGACGGAAGATTCATCGAGGAAATCGGAACATACGATCCGAACCTTGAGCCAAGCGCAATCAAAGTAGACGAGGAAGCAGCTAAGAAATGGCTCAACAATGGTGCTCAGCCAACAGAAGTTGTTGGAAAGATCTTCAAAGCAGCAGGAATCGAGAAATAATCGAATCTGTATGAGTAATGTCTGTAGCTGAGTGATCAGCTACAGATAAATAACGATGTCTCCGCGGAGGGCGAGTATCATGAAAGAATTAGTTGAAGTTATTGCAAAGGCACTGGTAGATCAGCCGGATGAAGTCTCAGTTACTGAGAAAAAGGAAGGCAGAACTACTGTACTGGAACTTCATGTAGCAGATGGCGACATGGGTAAAGTGATCGGTAAGCAGGGTCGTATTGCAAAAGCAATCCGTTCTGTTGTTAAGGCAGCAGCAACAAAGGAAGACAAGAAAGTCGTTGTCGATATTGTTTAAGAACAGTATCAGGACGAAAGAAAAAAGTAACAGAGTCATTGCTTGGTAAAGCAGGGCTTAAAAAAGGGACAGCCTTCATAAAGAAGAGACTGCCCCTTTCTTTTTACGTGAGCAACGAGTCAAAGTCCGTGCTTGCACGAGACCTTGGCGACTGCCGCGATAACTTGAGAAACTCGCGAAGTGTGTTTCTCATAGTTTCATAAGAAAGGAATCAGGAATGGAACAATTTCTTCAGGTGGGAGTGATTTCTTCCACACATGGTCTGCGTGGTGAAGTTAAGGTATTCCCGACAACGGATGATGCTGCGCGTTTTCAGACATTGAAAAATGTTGTCCTTGATACAGGAAGGGAAAAGTTGGATCTTGAGATTCAGTCTGTTCGTTTTTTCAAGCAATTTGTAATTGTGAAATTCAAGGGCATTGATAATATCAATGATATTGAGAAATATAAAGGAAAAAGTCTCTTTGTAACAAGAGAAAATGCTGTCGAACTGGAAGAGGACGAGTATTATATCGGTGATCTGATCGGTATGGAGGTCTATACAGATGACAGTGAGGAACGCTTTGGAGTACTCAAAGACGTGATGGAGACAGGAGCAAACGAAGTGTATATCATTACTTCAGAGAATCATGGAGAAGTGCTGCTTCCTGCAATTCACGAGTGTATTCTGGATATTGATGTAGAAGCGAAGAAGATGAAAGTGCATCTGATGGAGGGATTACTGTAATGAATTTCCATGTATTGACTTTATTTCCGGAGATGATCGAGCAAGGTGTGAATACAAGTATTACAGGCCGTGCAATCAACAATGGACTTCTTTCGATCAATGCAGTGAATATCCGTGATTATGCATTTAATAAGCATAACAGTGTGGATGATTATCCATATGGCGGCGGTGCAGGCATGTTGATGCAGGCAGAACCGGTGTATCTGGCTTATGAGGCTGTGAAAGAGCAGATCGACAAGAGAAAGCAGGAGAACATCAAGTCGGAAGAAGTCACGTCAACGGAACCAGCGGATTGTTCTGAAGTGCGCAACAGTGATTTGCAGGATGAAAATTCGAAGAAGCGTCCACTGCGTGTAGTCTATCTCTCTCCACAGGGAGATGTATTTAACCAGAAGATGGCAGAGGAGATGGCTCAGGAGGAAGACCTTGTGTTGCTTTGCGGTCATTATGAAGGAATCGACGAACGCGTTCTGGAAGAAATCGTGACAGATTATGTTTCCATCGGAGATTATGTACTGACCGGAGGCGAGCTTCCGGCAATGGTCATGATCGATACGATCTCAAGACTGGTTCCGGGAGTGCTTCACAATGATGTCTCAGCAGAATTTGAGTCATTTCAGGATAATCTTCTGGAGTATCCGCAGTATTCCAGACCGGAAGAGTGGAGAGGGAAGAAAGTTCCGCCCATCCTTCTGTCCGGACATCATGCGAATATTGAAAAATGGAGAAGAGAGCAGTCAATCCTTCGTACAATGGAGCGGCGCCCGGATCTTCTCAAGGAGAGCAATCTGACGGATAAAGAGAAGAAATGGATTCGCCAGGTGAAACGGGAACGCAAAGAAGCAGAAAAAATGAAATAGGGACTTGAAAAAATCCCGGAGATATGGTAAACTACAAAAGTTGTGAAAAGAAGCGCGATGGTCCTCTGGCACAAAAGTGAAGTGTTAAGAACGTCAAATATTAAGGAGGTCACACAAAATGAACGAAATCATTAGAAAAATCGAAGCAGAACAGTTAAAGGAGAACGCACCTGAATTTCATGTTGGTGATACAGTAAAAGTATATGCCAAGATCAAAGAGGGTAACCGCGAAAGAATCCAGGTTTTCGAAGGAACAGTCCTGAAAAGACAGGGTGGCGGAGCAAGAGAGACTTTCACAGTAAGAAAGACATCTAACGGAATCGGTGTTGAGAAGACATGGCCGGTACATTCTCCACATGTTGAGAGAGTAGAAGTTGTTCGCAGAGGTAAAGTAAGAAGAGCGAAACTGAACTACTTAAGACAGCGTGTTGGTAAAGCTGCTAAGGTAAAAGAATTAGTAAAATAGTAACTATGAGAGGGACAATTACAGAACTTGTATATTGTCCCTTTTCTTATAGCTTACGCGAGCAACGAGCCAAAGTCCGTGCTTGCACGAGACCTTGGTGACTGCCGCGATAATTTGAGAAACTCGCGGAGCGTGTTTCTTATAGTTGGGAAGGAAAATAAGGAACCTATGGGGCAGAATCTGAGTTTTCGAAAGAATAACAGAAGAAAGAAAAAGAAGAAGCCGCAGATGAAGAAGAAAAATCATCTGAAATTTACAAACCGAAGTAAGAAATTAAAGTTTGAAAAGAAGAATTATCATATAACAAAGAATTCTTTGATTCTTGCAGGAGAGATACTGTGTGTTTGTCTGGTGGCAGTACTTTTGATTGCATTTTTCGGGCATCGTGTAAGCAATGCGGGCGATGCCATGAGTCCGACAATTGAAAATGGAGAGGTTGTTCTTGTAGATCGTCTGATCGTGGATATGAAGACACCTTCCAGAGGAACTGTGGTGGCATTTCGACCAGACGGAAACCGCGAAGTTCATCTTTTAATTAGAAGGATTGTCGGTCTTCCGGGAGAGACTATCCAAATCAAGGATGGAACTGTTTATATTAATGGAAAAGAGCAGAAGAAACATATTCATGTATCAGAGATAAAAGATGCGGGGATAGCTTCTGATGAGATAAAGCTTGGCAAAGACGAGTACTTTGTGCTCGGAGATAATGAAGAGTCAGGCGAAGACAGCAGATCTGAGACGGTCGGAGTGGTAAAGGCAGATGAGATCTATGGAAAGGTCTGGTTCAATGTAAGCTCCGGGGAACATTTCGGATTTGTAAAAAGATAAAATAGAATGAAAAAATAACAGGAGGAATGCAATGCATTTTCAGTGGTATCCTGGCCATATGACAAAGGCCAGAAGAATGATGCAGGAGAATATTAAGCTGATCGATCTGATTATTGAGTTGGTTGACGCAAGAGTGCCGCTCAGCAGTCGTAATCCGGACATTGATGAGCTTGGAAAGAATAAGGCGAGACTGATTCTTTTGAATAAGGCAGATCTTGCGGAAGACAGAAGAAATGATGAGTGGATGGAATATTTCAAGAAGCAGGGATATTCTGTCGTGAAAGTGAATTCTAAGAAAGGCGGCGGAATCAAGTCGATCCAGTCTGTGATCCAGGAAGCATGTAAGGAGAAGATGGAACGTGACAGAAAGCGTGGAATCCTGAACCGTCCGGTACGTGCCATGGTGGTAGGAATTCCGAACGTAGGAAAATCTACCTTTATCAATGCGCTGGCAGGAAAAGCCTGTGCAAAAACAGGAAATAAGCCTGGAGTGACAAAGGGAAAACAGTGGATCCGTCTGAATAAGAATGTAGAACTTTTGGATACACCGGGAATTCTCTGGCCGAAGTTTGAAGACCAGACAGTAGGTTTGCGTCTTGCGTTTATCGGTTCGATTAAAGACGAGATTCTTCAGACAGAAGAACTGGCAAGTGAGCTTGTGAAATTTTTAAATCAGTCATATCCGGGAGTTCTTGAAGAGAAGTACACGATAGAATCTTCAGAAGATAATTATGAAGTATTAAGAAGAATTGCAGAAAGCAGACACTGTCTGGTCAGAGGAAGCGAATTAGATGTGGAAAAAGCAGCGGCAATTCTTTTGGATGATTTTCGTAATGGCCGCCTTGGAAGGCTTACACTGGAGCTTCCAGAGGAGAACTGATGCGATATGAAAGAAATTATAAAAGAACTGGCTGGATGGCTTCTGTATATTGTACTGATCATTGCTCTTACCTGGACCGTGGTTACCTTTGTGGGGCAGAGAACAGAAGTCAGTGGTTCTTCTATGGAAACTACACTGTCAGATAAGGATCAGCTGATTGTTGATAAAATGACTTACCGCTTCAGAGATCCGAAACGATATGACATCGTAGTATTTCCATATCAATATCAGGACAATACCTATTATATTAAGCGGATCATCGGGCTGCCGGGAGAGACAGTACAGATTTTATCCGGAATGGTTTACATTGATGGGATGCGTCTGGATGAACATTATGGGAATGAAATAATGGAGAATCCAGGCATTGCAGAAGAACCATTAACACTGGGTGAGGATGAATATTTTGTACTTGGAGATAATCGGAATAACAGCAGCGACAGCAGAGCATCCGATGTTGGTTTAATCCATAGAAAAGATCTGATCGGAAGGGCATGGATTCGCGTGTGGCCATTGAGTCAAATTGGGGTGATACATCATGAGTAAAAGTATTAGCGAGATCAAGATAGAATTTGAACAGGCAGGAGAACAACAGTGGGAAGCACTTTGTCAGGAATACGAGACGGATTCCAGAACAGGTGTAAAAAATCTGACAGCAAGATATCGGAAGAAGCAGCAGGCACTTGTTCAGGAGAGAGAACGCCTCGAGGTAATGAAAACATTCGAGAGAAAATATGCGGATTATAGTTTTATCTGTGGAATTGACGAGGCAGGAAGAGGTCCTCTGGCAGGACCGGTAGTAGCCGGTGCAGTGATTCTCCCAAAGGATTGTGAGATTCTCTATCTGAATGATTCAAAAAAACTGTCTGCTGCGAAGAGAGAAGAGTTGTATGATGAGATTATGGAGAAAGCGGTTGCAGCGGCAGTAGGTATGGCAAGTCCGGCGAGAATCGATGAAATTAATATTCTACAGGCAACTTATGAGGCAATGCGTGAAGCAATTTCAAAGCTGGCAGTAGAACCAGGGATTCTTTTGAATGATGCTGTGACGATTCCGGAGATGGTCATTCCGCAGGTTCCGATTATTAAAGGAGATGCGAAGAGTGTGTCTATTGCAGCGGCAAGTATTCTTGCAAAAGTGACAAGGGATCGGCTGATGGTAGAATATGATAAAGTGATGCCAGAGTATGGATTTGCAGGCCATAAAGGATATGGATCCAAAGAACATATTGAGGCAATCAAGAAATATGGACCGACACCGATACATAGAAAGACATTTATCAAGAAGTTTATTTAATGATATCAGGGTTGTATAAAAGAAAGAGCTGCCAATGGCAGCTCTTCTTAAATCCGAAAGTTTGACGGATTAGAAGTGGGGAATCAGGTAGATGAAGGATCCGAAAAAAGAAAAGAATAACCGCAAGACAGGTGGAAACTATGAGCAGGCAGCAGGTTTTTATCTGGAACAGCATGGCTATCAGATACTACAGTACAATTATCGCTGTCGCATAGGAGAGATTGATATTGTTGCAAAAGAGGGGGAGAATCTGGTATTCTGTGAAGTGAAGTACAGGACGGGTCCTGGCAAGGGGAGTCCGCTGGAAGCTGTAGATGCAAGAAAGCAGAGAAAGATATTTCAGGCAGCAATGTATTATCTGACGGAATATCATATTAGTGATGTCCCATGCAGATTTGATGTGATCGGTATTGAAGGGACAAGGATCCAGCTGGTGAAGAATGCATTTTGCGGATAGAGAAGAAAGGACAGAATATGAGTTTAGGATTGATTTATAAGAACGCGGCACATATTTTTGATGAAGTAGAAAAGAAAACTCCTTATCTGGAATATCCATTGTTTCAGGAGACGGGCATTGTAACGAGTGCTTTTTCTACACGACTTGGAGGAGTCAGTGAGGGCTATTATTCTTCTCTGAATCTAAGCTTTGATCGTGGAGATGACCCGGAAAGGGTATTAGAGAATTTTAAAAGGATTGGAGCATCAATGGGTGTTAATGTCGAAGATATGGTTCTGTCGAAGCAGACACATACAACGAATGTACGTGTAGTTACAGCGGAAGATAAGGGAAAAGGTGTTATGCGGGAACGCAATTATACAGATGTGGATGGGATGATCACGAATGTTCCGGGAATCTGTCTTGTGACTTCCTATGCAGATTGTGTACCACTTTACTTTGTAGATCCGGTGAAAAAGGCGATCGGGCTGAGTCATTCCGGCTGGAGAGGAACTGTTGGAAAGATTGGAAAAAATACTGTTCAGCTGATGCAGGAGAATTTTGGATCCAAACCGGAAGATCTGCTTGCAGCAGTAGGACCATCAGTATGTATGGATTGTTATGAAGTCAGTGAGGACGTAATTGAGCAGTTTAAAGAAGCTTTTGAAAAAAAGTACTGGGAGGATCTTTTCTATAAGAAAGAGAACGGAAAATATCAGTTGAATTTATGGAAGGCAAATGAGCTGATCTTCCTGGAAAGTGGAATTCTGCCGGAGCATATGGCAATCACAAATGTTTGTACACATTGCAATAGTAAGATCCTATATTCTCACCGGACGATGGGGAACAACAGGGGAAATCTGTGTGCATTTCTTGCATTAAAATAAGGAGGTTAAAAGTATGTATCTGACAACAGTGAAAGAACTTGGAACAGCATTACTGACAAAGGGGACAGCCTTTGCACTGGCCCAAACAGCAACGCAGACGAATAACAGCTCCGTCAATGATGTGCTTGATTCTGCACAGGAAGTAACAGCAAGCACAGCAGATGAAGTGAATCGCTTTGTACAATATTTTAATGATAATATTCCGAATCTGATTGCCTTTGGGTTGAAGGTGATTTTCGCGATAGTATTTTACCTGATCGGATCTAAGGTGATATCTGTTATACGTAAAGTGGTAGGCAAATCAATGGAGAGATCCAATGCGGATGTTGGAGTTCGTCAGTTTGTTGATTCTATGTTGAAATTTGGGTTATACGCACTTCTGATCTTTATGATCGCAACAAAATTTGGCGTAGAATCTTCTTCTGTAGCAGCGATCATCGCTTCCGCCGGTGTGGCAATTGGTCTGGCATTACAAGGGAGTCTGTCGAACTTTGCAGGAGGTATCTTGATTCTTCTTCTCAGACCATTTGCAGTTGGAGATTATATTATTGTGAATTCAGAGGGAATCGAAGGAACTGTAAAGGTAATTCAGATCTTCTATACAAAGATGACAACAATCGATAATAAGACGATCGTTGTGCCAAACAGTATTCTGACAAGTAACAGTCTGACAAATGTAACAGCAAGACCGGAACGTCAGCTGGATCTTAAAGTAGGAATTTCTTATGAATCTGATCTGAAGAAAGCAAAAGAGATCGTAGAGAATCTTCTACTGAAGGATGAAGATGTTATTCAGGATGAAGAGATTAAAGTGTTCATATCAGAACTTGCAGACAGCAGTGTTGTGATCGGACTTAGAGCCTGGGTGAAGACAGAAGCTTACTGGACAACGCGCTGGAGAATCCTTGAGGAGATTAAAATGTCTTTTGATGAGGAAGACATTGACATCCCATATAATCAGTTGACAGTTCATATGGCAAATCATTAGTTATTATTTATTAGAATGATAAAAGTCTATAGAAGTTGATTAAAAAAGAGGTTGAAATTTATATCCAAACGCGATATAATAACAAAGGTCGTCAGAATTGACGACCATATGCCGAAATAGCTCAGTTGGTAGAGCACTTCACTCGTAATGAAGGGGTCGTCGGTTCGAGTCCGATTTTCGGCTGAAGAGTAAAGACCGTTGTTGATTTCAGTTGTATCTGGAATCAGCAGCGGTTTTTTATATATTAGGAAAGTTCTTTCCTAATATATAAAAAACGCTCCGCTCAGGATGCGCACTTATAACGAACTTAGAACGGATACGAAAAAGCATCTTGACGAAGGAAATGAAAATGGATACAATATTGTTACGAGTTTATAAAAAAAGATGAAAAATTTTCTCTAATAAAGTAAAAAGAAATAAAATTAATTCTTTTAAAACAAGATTAGATAGAAGCAGAGAAATAGAAAAAATACAGAGGGTGAAAATATGGCATCAGTACAGACAAAAGATTACATTGTGCAGTTAATTAAAGAGGAGATTCTTTCAGGAGTTATGAAACCGGGAGAAGAGCTGGCGCAGGAAGCACTTGCAGAGCGTCTTGGTGTTTCAAGAATGCCGATCCGTGAGGCATTACAGAATCTTGTTCAGGAGGGATTTGCGGTACGTCTTCCAAACCGTCATATCCAGGCAGTAGTTTTGAGCGCACAGCAGATTCATGATGTATTTCATGTGATTGCAGCGATGGCAGCAGAGAATACGATCTTAGTTGCAAAGAAAGAGCAGATGCTTCGAAGGAAAAATGTGGAACAAACGAGTCAGACAGAATTCGAAGAAGATGGACAGAGCAAGCTTTTCCTTGAGCAAGAGAATGAGAAAACTCCAAGCGAGCAGCTTTTTCAGATACTTTCCGGCATGGAGAATGCATTGAGACCAGAGAAGAAGGCAGAGTGGGAGATGGTTTATCAGGAGAGACTCATCAGTTTGTTTGAGAATCCATATCTGTCACAGCTTCAGGGGAAGACGATGGATGGTTATGTAGCTTATGCAATTGAGAAGATGGGAGATAAGCAGCAGAAGTTAGAGCAGCTTCGCCGTATCACAGAAGGTATTGCAGAGAATAATGAGCAGAAGATCCGAATGGGACTTCGAGAATACTATCTTTCTTATGCTGATGCTTTTGTAGAAAGATGGGAGAAGAAGGCAGAAGAAACAGAAAAATAGGTTGAATTGTTATAGGGGTGATTACATACATATGTAGGTTGTAATCACCCCTTTTTCTATAAACAAAGTCTTATCTAGATTTGTTAGTGAGCGATTGCTATGGTGGCAAAGGCACCTCATGTTCGTCATTTTGTACAAGCTGTGTTAAAAAAACACTGGATTATATCGCAAATATGATGATAAAATATAAATCAGATGATGGGTTAGAAAATTGGAAAGGGAGGACGATGGAAAAAGCACGACAAGTAAAAAGAGTCCTGCTGCAGGCAATTAAGATCGCGGTGGGCAGCAGTGTAGCAATTTATCTAGCGCATATACTGGGATTGGAGTATGAGGCATCTGCCGGAAGTATCACACTGCTTACGTTGGTAACAACAAAATGGGAGACGGTGAAATTATCTTTTTATCGTATGGCGACATTTGTTTTGGCGGTAGTTCTGGCGGCGTTGACATTTGGACATATGACGAGTTCCTGGCTTGCGTATGGAATCTATGTATTTCTGATCGTTGCGGTCAGTCATAGTCTTGGATGGTCGGCAACAATTTCGGTAAATGCCGTTATCGGCACACATTTTCTTATGACAAGAGATTTTAGTCCGGAGTTTATTCGCAATGAGCTGTTTTTAGTAATGATTGGAATCACAATCGCGATTGTACTGAATTTGTTCTATGATTATGAAGGACAGAGACAGGATTTGATTCGTTATATGAGGGAGACAGAGAATCAGCTACAGATTCTTTTGTGTGAACTTGCAGCGTATCTTTATAATAAAGATATGGAGATCAATGTCTGGGATCGGATCATCGCCTTTGAGGGGAGAATGCATGAATTTATCAAGGCAGCGTATGATTACCAGGATAATACATTTCATTCGCATCCGGGATACTATATAGATTACTTTGAAATGCGTCTGGCGCAGCTGCAGGTACTTCATAACCTGCATTATGAGATCAAGAAGATCCGTAAGATGCCGAAGCAGGCACTTGTGATCGCAGATTATATCATGTATATGGCAGATTATGTTGTTGAGATGAATATTCCAGATCAGCAGATCGAGAAGTTGGAAGAGATTTCGGAGCAAATGAAGCAAGAAGAACTTCCAAAGACGCGCGAAGAGTTCGAAGGACGAGCACTTCTGTATCATATTTTGATGGATCTGGAGGAATTTCTTGTATATAAGAAGCGATTTGTGAATGGATTGGATGAGAAGAAGCTTCGTATCTACTGGAAACAGGAGATGGAGCAAAAAGATAGTGCAAACGAGTTGCAAAAATGATGAAAAGAAACGGATTAAAGTCAGAAGAAACAAAAACAAAGCATTTTCTGATTTTAATCCGTTTTTATTAATTATAATATGTTACTGAAAGAATCAGATTTTTCCCGGGAATAATGTGCCGGCTCTTCCGCCTTTTACAATATCATAAAGGACTTCCGGACGCTTTCCGTTTGTAACAATTGTGTTTGTTCCCTGGGAAGTGGCAAGGGATGCGGCCTGAAGTTTTGTACGCATTCCGCCTGTTCCACGTCGGGAACCTGCGCCACCGGCTAAAGCATAGACGCTGTCATCAATTGTATCAATCTGATCGATTAGCTGTGCATTTGGATACAATCTTGGATCGTGGTCATAAAATCCATCAATGTCGGAGAAAATGACCAGATGCTTTGCGCGGCAGAGTACTGCAACGACAGCTGAGAGCATGTCGTTATCACCGAAGAGACGATCTTCGGATTCGATTTCTTTATAGCTTACGGAGTCATTTTCGTTTACAATCGGAATTACACCCATCTCGAGAAGCGCATTGAATGTATTGATCAGATTTTCCTTTTTTTCTTCTTCTTCAATATCATCTGCATTGAGCAGGATCTGGGCAACTGTCTTGTCATAGTCACCGAAGAACTTGTCATACAGATACATCAGACTACACTGTCCAACTGCAGCAGCAGCCTGTTTCATACGCATACTGTCTGGTTTAGCAGTCATGTTCAGTTTATTTCTTCCGACTGCGATCGCTCCGGAGGAAACGAGTACAACTTCATATCCCATGTTCTGGATATCAGAAAGTACACAGGCAAGACGGTCTGTTGTACGAAGATCGCTCTTTCCGGCGTCATTGGTAAGTGTAGATGTTCCAACTTTTACTACGATTCGATTATTATAAAGTCCCATAATACATAACTCCTTGCTGAATATCTTTTAAAATAATTTCCGGATGTCGGTTTAACAACCAGCCTTGTCTCATCGACTGTTTTATAGTATCATACAGTTATCAATTACAAAAGCGAATGTTTCTCATGGATTACATGATAAAATCAAATATAAAGTAAGTGAAGAGATTTTTCGTAGCGAAAACAGATGGGAAAATGTAAAGCGAAAGGAGTGTTAAATTCATGGATGGAAGTATTCAGAAATACATGGCATTTGTTAAGACAGTAGAGTGTGGAAGTTTTACAAAGGCAGCGGAACAGTTGAGTTATTCCCAGTCCGGGATCAGCCGAATGATCAATGATCTGGAAAAGGAATGGAAGGTAGTTCTGCTTGAACGAAGCAAGTCAGGAGTAAAGCTTACAAGCAGCGGGATGAAGTTACTTCCTTATGCGGAACGGGTTTGCAGAGAATACGAGAAACTTCAATTGGAAGTTGATGAGCTTCAAGGGTTAAAGTCAGGATTGATCCGTATCGGTACATTTTCCAGCGTAGCAACACATTGGCTGCCGAATATTATCAAGGAATTTCAGAAAAATTATCCAAACATTGATTACGAGATGCTTTTGGGTGATTATACGGATATTGAAGAATGGATCATGGAAGGGCGAATTGACTGTGGATTCACAAGATTGCCGGTAAGGGATGAGATGGATACAATTTTCCTGGAGCAGGACAGGCTGCTTGTCGTGCTTCCGGAAGGACATCCGCTGACAGAACTTCAGAAGATTCCGGTCAGTGCGCTTTGTGAGGAACCGTTTATGCTATTGGAGAAAGGTGCTAAGGCAGAAGTTTCTGAGATCTTTGAAAGAAGTAATTTAAAGCCGAAAGTACATTTCACAACATGGGATGACTACGCGATCATGGCGATGGTTGAGAGTGGGCTTGGAATCAGTGTTTTGCCGGAACTGATTTTGAAACGGATTCCGTATCGAATTGTTACACGAGAACTGGAAATCCCGGCGTATCGTAATATAGGACTTGCCATGCGTAACAGAAAAGGTGCAACTCCGGCGGTGAAGCGGTTCCTGGAGTATCTGCAGTATAGATAATAAGAAATGTGAAACTTTTAGTTACTGTTCACTCCCGTGTCAATCACTACGCTGATTGGCACGGAGGATGCACGTTTTATCTTGAATGGCATCTCGCCCATCGCCAAAGGCGATTTTAAATGGCGAGATGCGTTGCTGGTCACAGGTACTGTGAACAGTAACAACTTTTATGAAGTGGCATGTTCTGAATGATAATTTGCTTGATAGAAGGAAATATATGAGAGTATAATGTTACTATTATGATAAAAAGGGCTTATTCTATGACCGACATTATAAGAGTCATCAGCAATCAGAGAAGAGCACAAAGATTGAAAGAAGGAGAAAAAGATGGCGATTAAACATATTTTATTTGACTTAGACGGAACACTTTTACCGATGGTACAGGACGAATTTGTCCGTTTTTATATGCCGCTTCTTGCAAAGGCATATTTGAAGAAAGGCGTGGAAATGGATCCAAAAGGATTCATTGGTGCAGTATGGAAAGGCTATGAGGCGATGGTGAAAAATGATGGTTCCAGAACAAACCGAGAGGCATTCTGGAGTTATATTGATGAATTCCTGCCGCTTTCTGTAGAAGAATCAGAGGCAATCGCAGATGCATTTTATGAGGATGAATTCAATCAGGCCAAGTGTACGACACAGCCGACACCACTTTCAGATATGGTTATAAAAGAGGCGAAGAAGAAAGGCATTGAAGTTTATCTTGCAACGAACCCGATCTTTCCAAGATGTGCAACAATGAATCGTATCGACTGGGCGGGACTGGATCCGGAAGATTTTAAGATTATTACAACATATGAAGATCATGTATATTGTAAGCCAAATCCGGAATATTTCCGTCAAATTTTGGAACAGTTTGAGCTTGATCCGTCAGAGTGTCTGATGGTTGGAAATGACGTGGAGGAAGATCTTGCGATCCGTGCGCTTGGAGTTCCTGTATTTCTTATCACAGATACGATGGAGAATAAGAAAAACCTTCCGATCGACTCCGAATATCAGGGCTCGATGGAAGAGTTACTGGAATTTGTAAAAGAATTGCCGGAAGTGTAAGAGCGCGGTGAGAATGTAAAATAAGAATGAAAGATAATCGTTTAATATTGCGAAACACCTTGAGGAGGTATTAGTAAAAAATCTCTTCAAGGTGTTTTGTGTTTATAGGAAGCTGAAAACAAGCGTAAGAAAGGCGCAATAGAGAAATTTGTTTTACATGGATTTAACATAAATCATATCAGAATGTAAAGCAGCATTTGTAAAATAGAACGGAAAAATGGAAAAGAATGTTGTCAGCTTTGTATTTAAGATGACAACAAAGACTCAGAGAGGGCATTATTATATGATTAAAATTTATGTGATGGATACCAATGTTCTGATTCAGTCCCCAAATGCGCTTTTTAGTTTTGAGGATAATCTGGTCGTTCTCCCGATGGTTGTATTGGAAGAACTTGATCATTTGAAAAAAGCAGATGGCGAGACAGGAGCCAATGCAAGAAAATGTATCCGTCTGCTTGAAGAACTGCGTCAGAAGGGGAATCTTCTGGAGGGTGTATCCCTTGAGAATGGAGGAATCTGCTGGGTTGAAAAGAATTTTGTAGATGTTGAACTTCCGGTAGATTTATCTCTGGAGGTCGCAGATAACAGAATCTTAAAGGTTTGCCTTGGATTAAAGAAATCAAGAAAAGAACAGGTTGTTCTTGTGACGAAAGATATCCTGCTTCGAATTAAAGCACAGGTGTTGGATCTGTGTGCAGAAGATTTTATTTCCGAGCAAGTGATAGCTCATGACAGACAGTATACCGGAAGATGTGAAGTTTATGCACCGGATGAATTGTTTAAGGATTTTAAGAAAAAGGGAATACCGGTGGATGAAGTTTATCAATTAGATGAGAATGAGAAAGCATTTTGTCCTAATCTTTTGGAAAATCAGTTCGTGATCATTAAATCAGATCAGGCAAGAAAGAAGACACATCTTGGAAGAGTGGAGCATGGAATCCTTCGGAAACTGGAATTTAAAAAGAGTTCTCCGTATGGAATTTCTCCAAGAAATGCAGGACAGTATTTCTTACAGGAAGCTTTGATGCAGCCAGCAGAGAAAGCACCGCTTGTTATTGTCAAAGGAATGGCCGGAACAAGCAAGACATTTTATTCTCTTGCAGTAGGTCTGGAAAAATTGATGAATCATCCGACAGGCGAATACAGAAAGATTCTTGTCTGTAGACCGAATGCGCAGTTTGACGAAGGAATCGGATTCCTTCCGGGAGATGAACAGGAAAAGATTTCTCCGTTGATGCGCCCGGTCCTTGATAACCTGGAGCAGTTGCTTGATTCGAATGAGGACGAGCGTTATAAAGACGAAGAGGTATTGCGGGATAAAGTGGAGGAAATTTATTCCAGAGGTTTCATTCAGGCAGAGGCACTAAATTTTATCCGTGGCCGGTCGATCGTCAAGACGTATCTGATCATTGATGAAGCGCAGAATACAACGCCGGATCAGATCAAAGGCATTATCACAAGAGCAGGAAAGGATACGAAGATCATTCTTTTAGGAGATCCGAATCAGATAGACCGTCCGTTCCTGGATGAGAGAACCAATGGTCTGAGTTATGCGGCAGAACATATGAAAGGAAGTCCATTGTGCTGGCAACTGACGATGACAGCAGAAGAATGCGAACGTTCAGAACTTGCAATGGAGGCAGTAAAAAGACTTTGAAAACAACATATAAAGAGATTCGGGAGATAGAAGAAATAAATCTGTTGATCGAACAGGGAAATGCTACTTTAAAAGAGCTTGGATATACAGAACATTCCAAAAAACATGCCGCAAAAGTATCAGATACTGCAGGCAAGATTCTGACAGAGCTCGGATATGGAAAACATAAGATTGAACTTGCAAGAATCGCAGGTTATATGCATGACATCGGAAATAGTATTAACAGGCATGATCATGCACACAGCGGTGCACTGCTGGCATATCAGATATTAAAGGATACAGAGATGTCATTGAAAGATGTTCTGGTAATTATGACAGCAATCGGTCACCATGACGAGGCAACCGGAGATGCTGTGGATCCGGTATCAGCTGCACTGATACTGGCAGATAAGACAGATGTAAGACGAAACCGTGTACAGAATCCGGTTCCGGCAACATTTGACATACATGACAGGGTAAATTATGCAGCCCTGTCAACGAAGTTGACAATTCAAAAAGAGAAGAAAGTAATTCAGATGGAACTGGAGCTAGATGATGAAATCTGCACCGTTATGGATTATTTTGAAATCTTTCTGGAGCGTATGATCATGTGCAGAAGAGCGGCAGAACGCCTTGACTGTAAATTTAAGCTAATTGCAAATGGCAACAAAATGTGTTAAAGGATGGAGAAAATTAAAATGAGTAATGTATACATGAACCGTGAATTATCCTGGTTGAAGTTCAATGAAAGAGTATTGGAGGAAGCAGAAAACCCGGAAGTACCGCTGTGCGAGCGTATGACATTTGTGTCAATCTATCAGAGTAATCTGGATGAATTCTTCCGTGTGCGTGTCGGATCACTTCAGGATCAGATGCTGATCAGTACAGAGATCAGAGAGAATAAGACAAAGATGACTTCAGCAGAACAGATCCGTGCAATCATTAAAGAAGTTAAGAAGCTGAATCAGAGAAAAGATAAGGCTTATGAGAAGCTGATGAAGAAGATTGAAGAGTACGGAATTACATTGATTAATCATGCTTCTGCAAAATCAGAGGAGAAAAAATTTCTTGAGAAGTATTTTATGAAGGAGATCATGCCTTTAAGTTCACCGACAATCGTCGGCAAGAGACAACCATTTCCTTTCTTAAAAAATGGAGAAATTTACGCAGTCGTTGTTCTTGAGACGAGAAATAAGAAGGAAAGAATCGGAATCATTCCATGCTCCAACAATATGCTGACAAGAATGGTTGAACTTCCCGGTGGAAAAGGAAGATATATGCTCATTGAAGATCTGATTCTTCATTATATTGGCAAAGTCTTTAAGGGATACAAGGTAAAGGGGAAATCTTTATTGAAGGTCGTAAGAAATGCGGATATCGATGCCGATGCGGCTTATGATGAGGATCTTGATTATCGTGAGTTTATGGAAGATCTGATGAAGCAGAGAAAGAAACTCTCTCCGGTGCGTATTGATCTTTCCAGAGAGATGGATGAAACTGTTGTAGACGCATTGTGCAGATACCTGGATGTAACTCCGGATAGAGTATTCCGTAGTGAAGCACCACTGGATGTTTCTTTCGTGTTCCAGCTTCAGGATCTTCTGCGCAGAAATACAGAGCTCTTCTATGAAAAGCGCGTGCCGCAGAAGAGTCCGGAATTCAAGGATGGACAGAGCATTTTACAGCAGATCACACAGGAAGACAAGCTGTTATCCTATCCTTATGATTCTATCAGACCTTTCCTGAAAATGCTGACAGAAGCAGCAGAGGATGACAGTGTCATTTCCATTAAGATGACATTGTACCGACTGGCAAAACAGAGTAAGGTCATCGAGGCACTTTGCGAGGCGGCAGAGAATGGAAAAGAAGTAGTTGTTCTCGTAGAGCTTCGTGCACGTTTTGATGAGGAGAATAATATCCGCTGGTCCAGAATGCTCGAAGAGGCCGGATGCCAGATCATCTACGGACTGGAGCATTATAAAGTACACTCCAAGCTGTGCCTGATCACACGCAGAGGGGAAAATGGAATCCAGTACATCACACAGATCGGAACAGGAAACTACAACGAGAAGACCGCAAGACTTTATACAGACTTCTCTCTTATGACAGCGAATGAGCAGATTGGAATGGATGCCGCAAGAGTTTTCCAGGCACTGGCTAAAGGTGAAGTAGTTGAAGATATGGAACATTTACTCGTTGCACCAAAATGCCTTCAGTCTAAAGTGATCGAGAAAATCGAGGAACAGATCCAGAAACAGAAAAATGGAGAGACTGCATACATCGGCCTGAAAATGAATTCTCTGACAGATAAGCGTATCATTGATAAATTAATCGATGCGTCTAAGGCTGGTGTGAAGATTGACATGATCGTCAGAGGTATCTGCTGTCTGATCCCAGGTGTGGAAGGTGAGACAGAGAATATTCATGTGATCAGTGTTGTCGGAAGATTCCTGGAACATTCCAGAATCTATATCTTCGGAAATGGAGAAGAGGCACAGTATTATATCGGATCTGCTGATTTCATGACACGAAATACAGTGAAGCGTGTAGAGGTTGCAGCGCCGGTTTATTCTGAACGATTAAAGAAACGTCTGCAGGATTTTTTTGATCTGATGTTAAGTGATAACAAAAAAGCACGAAAGGAGGATGCAAAAGGAGCCTATTCTGTGGTAGAATGTAAGGGACAGCCAATTAACTCACAGGAACTTCTTTACCAGGAAGCCTATGCGAAAGCAGCAGTGAACAGTAGTAATCAGTTGGAGGCGGCTGTACAACAGACAGAAAATAAGGTGATAGAATGATCTATAAATTCGGGGAACGTCTGACAGAGATCAGTCAGGAAGAATGGGAGAAAGAAAAGTGTCCTGCTGTGTTCCTCACAGATTCCAATCATGCGGAGGAGACATTGGCAACAGCAGGGATCATATATGAAAGTGAGATCCAGATTGCAAAGATCGGATTCTGTAAGATTGAGAATCAGCAGGAATGTATGGTAGGAACTTTCTGCATTCCAAAGCTTCTTGATGTATTAGGAAGCAGATACCGAATGTACATGTTTGTAAATGAAAATAATGTTGTTATCGTAGATGACGAGACATTTTCAGAGCGGCTTATTAGTAGGATTAAGAGGAAACGAATGCATCAGGGTGAGACGAAAGAGAGATTCCTCTATAATTACATAGCAGAATTCATGAGTAGGGATCTGGAGATCCTTGTGGCCTATGAGCGTAGACTTCTTCGTATGGAAGAGGATGTGTCCCAGGATCATACAGATACGATCCAGAACCGACTGATGCCGATCCGGAGGGAACTTCTGAATCTGAGAAGCTATTATGATGAGATGATGGACTTGACAAAAGAGCTTGAAGAGAACGAGAATGGATTGTTTTTGAATGATCAATTGAAATACTTCGGAACACTTACTGACCGTGCAGACCGTCTGATGAGCCGTACTTCTCATCTGTTGGAATATGCCCGTCAGGTAAAGGAGGCTTACCAGTCTCAGATTGATAATAGACAGAATAACAACATGCAGTTTTTAACAGTGATTTCTACGATTTTCTTCCCACTGACATTGATCACGGGATGGTTTGGAATGAACTTCAAAGATATGCCTGGACTTGAAAATGGATATCCGGCGGTAATGGCACTTAGTATTGTCATTATCGTGATCTGTATTTTGATCTTCAAGAAAAAGAAGATCATCTAAAAAACTGAAAAAACTGTAAAAATAGCGTTGACAATCCTCGATTGAATGCTATAATGATGGTCAGAAGAAGTTAAGGATTATAAAGCAACATAGTTCTTAGCCGATAACACGATGACGAGACGAGTAGGATGTGGAATGTTACAGAGAGAGATACATTTGCTGGAAGTATCTTAGCAGGAATCATTTGAAGACTACCTCTGAGTGGCCCCAATCCGGTCCGGTGATTCCGTTATAATCATGAATGAAGTGGTTTTAAAGCAGTACATTTACTGTGATCTTGAAAACAAAAAGGGTGGAACCGCGGATAGTAAAGTAATTGATAATCAGACTTTATCCGTCCCTTGCATGTGAGTGCAGGGGATAGATAGAGTCTTTTCTTTTTCCATAGAATCCCCGAATGAAAGCATGCATAGTTACTTGAAGAAAATAGGAGGAAGCGAAAATGATTATTACATTAAAAGATGGATCAAAAAAAGAATATTCAGAAGCAAAGTCAGTGATCGACGTTGCATTTGACATCAGTGAAGGACTTGCACGCGCAGCCTGTGCAGGAGAAGTAGATGGAGAGGTTGTAGACCTTCGTACAGTTCTTGATAAAGACTGTGAACTGAACATCCTTACAGCAAGAGATGAGAAGGGACTGGCAGTACTTCGTCACACAGCATCCCACGTAATGGCAGAAGCAGTTCAGACACTTTTCCCAGAGGCAAAGGTTGCAATCGGACCTTCTATTGATACAGGATTTTACTATGATTTCGAATGTCAGTCATTTTCAAGAGATGACCTTGACGCTATCGAAAAAGAAATGAAGAAGATTATCAAAAAAGGCGCAAAGATCGAAAGATTTACAAAATCAAGAGAGGATGCGATTGCATTTTTCAAAGAGAAAAATGAGCCATACAAGGTTGAACTGATCGAGGATCTTCCGGAAGGAGAAGAGATTTCCTTCTATTCTCAGGGAGACTGGGTTGACTTATGTGCAGGCCCGCACCTGATGAGCACAAAGGGAATCAAAGCATTCAAGCTGTTATCATCTTCAGGAGCTTACTGGAGAGGTGATGAGAACAAGCATATGCTGACACGTATTTACGGTACAGCTTATGCAACAAAGGATGAACTGAAAGAGCATCTGACACAGTTAGAGGAAGCAAAGAAACGTGACCATAATAAACTTGGTCGTGAGATGAAGCTTTTCACAACGGTAGATGTAATCGGACAGGGACTTCCGCTGATCATGCCAAACGGTGTTATTATCATGCAGGAACTGCAGCGCTGGATTGAAGATGAAGAGGCAAAACGTGGATATATCCGTACAAAGACACCACTTATGGCAAAGAGCGATCTTTATAAAATTTCCGGACACTGGGATCACTATAAAGAAGGAATGTTCGTTTTAGGAGATGAGGAGAAAGATAAAGAAGTATTTGCTCTTCGTCCGATGACATGTCCATTCCAGTATTATGTATACAAAGCAGAGCAGCACAGCTACCGTGATCTGCCACTTCGCTACGGTGAGACATCTACACTGTTCCGTAACGAGGATTCCGGAGAGATGCATGGTCTGACACGTGTTCGTCAGTTCACGATCTCTGAGGGACATTTAGTAGTAAGACCAGATCAGATGGTAAAAGAGTTCAAAGATTGTATCGCACTTGCACAGTATTGTCTGCAGGTTCTCGGAGTAGAAGAGGATGTAACATATCACCTTTCTAAATGGGATCCAACAGATACTAAGAAATATATTGGAGCACCGGAAGTATGGGAAGAGACAGAAGGTCATATCCGTACAATGCTTCAGGAACTCAACATTCCATTCGCAGAGGATGTCGGAGAAGCAGCATTCTACGGACCGAAGGTTGATATCAATGCGAAGAACGTATATGGTAAGGAAGACACAATGATCACAATCCAGTGGGATGCGCTTCTTGCTGAGCAGTTTGATATGTACTATATCGATGAGAATGGTGACAAACAGCGTCCGTACATCATCCACCGTACATCTGTGGGATGCTACGAGAGAACACTGGCATGGCTGATCGAGAAATATGCAGGAATGTTCCCAACATGGCTGTGTCCGGAGCAGGTTCGTGTGATTCCGATTTCTGATAAATACAATGATTATGCAGCGAAAGTGGAAGCACAGCTTAAAGAAGCTAATATCCGCTGCTCAGTAGATGGACGTTCCGAGAAGATGGGATACAAGATCCGTGAGGCTCGTCTGAACAGAGTTCCATATCTCTTAATTGTTGGAGCGAAGGAAGAGGAAGAGCAGAAAGTATCTGTAAGAAGCAGATATCTTGGAGATGAAGGTTCTAAGGATCTTGGAGAATTCATCGAAGCAATCAAGGATGAGATTGCAAAGAAAACAATCCGTAAGATTGAAGTAGAAGAGTAAGAATAGTTACCCGAAACAACAAAAATAAGAATCTCCCGAAGAAGTTCAAGTATGAAAATACTGATTTCTACGGGAGATTCTTATTTTATGCCATGTTGTAATATCCGGCATAAATACCATTTTTCTCAAGCAGAGTTTCATGTGTTCCGCGCTCTGCGATACCATTTTCTGTAATAACAATAATCTCATCTGCATTTTTGATCGTGGACAGACGGTGTGCGATTGTGATGGTCGTTCTGTTCTTGGACAGTTCTTCCAGACTGTGCTGGATCCAGCGTTCACTCTCGTTATCAAGAGCACTGGTTGCTTCATCAAGGATCAGGATCGGTGGATTCTTTAAGAAGACACGGGCAATCGAGATACGCTGTTTCTGACCACCGGAAAGTCTTGCGCCGCGCTCGCCGACGAATGTATCGTACTGATCAGGCAGTTCCATGATAAAGTCATGGATGTTTGCACATTTTGCTGCTTCGATGATTTCTTCTTCTGTCGCATCCGGCTTGCCATAGGCAATGTTGTCGCGGATGGAACCGGAGAAGAGGTAGACATCCTGCTGAACGACACCAATCTGGCTTCTAAGACTCTTCAATGTAAGAGAGCGGATATCCTGTCCGTCTACTGTGACGCGTCCGCCAGTTACGTCGTAGAAGCGAGGCAACAGGGAACAGATTGTTGTCTTTCCACCGCCGGATGGACCGACCAATGCAACTGACTTCCCAGCAGGAATCTCGATCGATACGTGAGAGAGAACAGTCGTTTCATCGTCGCTGTAATGGAAGGAGACATCTTCGTAGCAGACACGGCCTTTCACATCTTTGAGTTCTACTGCATCCGGTGCATCCTGAATCTCAGGTTCGGTTTCCATAACATCAAGGAAACGGCGGAAACCGGAAAGCCCTTTCTGCATCATTTCCATCAGCTCTACGAGAATCTGGATCGGGCTGATAAAGATTCCGATATAAAGAGCATACATCGCAAGATCAGCAGCTGACATTTCATTGTTGGCAATCAGATAGCCGCCGTATACAAGTGTGACTAGATACATCATTCCCTGGAAAAAGAGATTGGAGCTCATGAATTCGCCCATGCATCTGTAATTGTCTTTCTTGGAGACAAGGAAGGCGTGATTGCTCTTCTGGAATTTTTCCTTTTCGATCTCTTCATTTGTAAAAGACTGGACAACGCGGATCCCGGATAAAGTATCTTGAAGGCTCGCATTGACATCACCGATTTTTTTTCTGTTTTCCATAAAGGTGCGCTGCATCTTCTGATTCTGTCGGAAAGAGAAGAGGAACATCAAGATCACAAGTACGATCAGCGGAAGAGCCAGCTTCTTATTAATTAAGAAAAGGAAAATAAAGGATCCGACGATCTTAACTAATGAGATAAATAAGTTCTCCGGGCCATGGTGTGCAAACTCGGAAATGTCGAACAGGTCACTGACCAGCTTACTCATCATCTGACCGGAGTTGTTCTGACTGTAATAGGAAAAGGACAGCTCTTCATAGTGTTCGAAGAGTTCCTGACGCATATCCCGCTCCATCTTAGCGCCCATGATATGTCCCTGACAGCTGACATAATATTTGCAGAAGCTTTGGATGACATACATCATAAAGAGTCCGATCGCAATCCACGGAAGCGCCTGCAGGATAATTGCTTTATCCTGAGTAAAAAGTGTCTTGGTCGCACTTCGTAGAATCTGCGGATAAGCAAGATCCACAAGACTGATAATGGCTGCACAGAGAAGGTCAATAAAAAAGACCGTTTTGTATGGGCCATAGTAGTGGATGAATTTTTTTAGTGTATTCATAAACAAATAAATCCTCCTTCGTATTTTTTCTTATATACATTAGTTTAGCATAAGTAAATATTCTTGACAAGAAAGTCGGGGTATGATAAAAATGTTATTACTGTTAAAAACAATGCAAAGAAGTGGAAAAAGTCAGGAGAACGATCAATGAATTTATATCTTGCCCCATTGGAGGGGATCACAGGACATATTTATAGAAATGCATTACATCAGTGCTTTGACGGATTCGATAAGTATTTTATTCCGTTTATCAGTCCGAATCAGAAAGGACATTTCAGCACAAGAGAGAAGAAGGATGTGATGCCGGAGCATAATCAGGGAATGTATGCAGTGCCGCAGATTCTTACGAATAACGTGGAAGATTTCTTGTGCACAGCTCAGAAACTTGGAGATTACGGATATAAAGAAGTGAACCTGAATCTTGGATGTCCGTCTCGAACTGTTGTGACGAAGGGAAGAGGAGCGGGATTTTTGGATGAGCCACAGAAGCTGGATCGATTTCTGGATGCGGTTTTTGAGAAATGTAATCTGGAAATCTCAATCAAAACAAGAATCGGAATGGAAGATCCGGAGGAGTTTGAGACAATCCTTCCTATCTATAATAAATATCCGCTGAAGGAGCTGATCATTCATCCGCGTGTGCAGAAGGAGTTCTATAAGAACACACCAAAGCTTGATACATATGCATGGGCAGTGGAACATAGCGAACATCCGCTTTGCTATAATGGGGATATCTGTTCTGTGGAGGACATGGAACAGTTGAAAATAAGATTTCCACAGACAGATACTGTGATGATGGGGCGCGGCGTGCTGGCTGATCCGGCACTTGGAAGAAAGCTAAAAGGCGGAAGTGCCGCAACGATAGAAGAGCTAAAGAAATTCCATGATGTTCTCTATGCGGCATATTGTGAAGAAATGTCAGGAGACCGAACGATTCTTTATAAGATGAAAGAAATGTGGTTCTATCTTCATCCCATCTTTACAGATGGAAGGAAGTATTTCAAGAAGATTAAGAAATGTGAGAAATGTGTAGTATATGAATCTGTAGTGAAGGAATTGTTTTTGAAAGAAACCGTTCTGGGAAAATGATTTGAAAGAGGTGAAAAAAGGAAATGGACACTATTTTACAATTAGATCAGAACATTCTGCTTTTTATTCAAGAATATATCCGTCATGACTGGATGGACTGGTTCTGGAAAGGGATCACGCATCTTGGAGATTTTGGAATCTTCTGGATTCTTCTAACGATTGTTCTACTGATTCCTAAGAAGACGAGGAAGGCAGGGCTTGCATCAGCGCTTGCACTTATTATAGGAACACTGATCACAAATGTGGCGATAAAGAATGTGGTTGCCAGAATAAGACCGTATGAAGTGATACAGGAATTAGATCTTATGATTGAGAAACAGAAGGATTTTTCCTTCCCTTCCGGTCATACATGTGCATCTTTTGCATCAGCATTTGCAATCTACAAGTGCAAGGAAGTGTTTCCGAAGAAATGGAGAACTGCGGCAATGGTATTGGCTACTTTGATCGCATTATCGAGATTATATGTAGGGGTACATTATCCGACCGACGTTCTCGGCGGATTGATCGTCGGACTATTCTCGGGCTGGGCAGGATGGAAGATTGAAGAGCTGATCATGAAAAAGAGAGCAGAGAAAAAGAAATCTGCTGATAATAAGTGAAGGACAGGAATTTAAGAATCTGTCGTCAGATAGAAAAAGGATTTGATTCATCTGGGTTTTGCCAGATACGATCAAATCCTTTTTTGAGTCCACTTTAGAGTGTGACTTTTAAAATTTTGCTATTTATTTTTCTCTTTCTGATTCTCCAGTGCAGCTTCAACGAATCCCTTGAACAGTGGATGCGGTCTGTTTGGTCTGGATTTCAGCTCCGGATGCGCCTGAGTTGCGATAAACCATGGATGAGAAGGAATCTCAACCATCTCTACAATACGGCTGTCCGGTGAAAGTCCGCAAAGGGACATTCCGTTTTCTTCAAGAACTTCACGGTAGTCATTGTTTACTTCATAACGATGACGATGACGCTCTTCAATCTCTTTCTTTCCATACAGTTTATAAGCAAGGGAGTTGTCTTTAAGTACACATGGATAAGAACCAAGTCTTAAAGTACCACCAATATCTTCAATACCAATCTGATCGGACATGATGTGGATGACCGGATGAGTTGTATCTGGATTGAGTTCCATGCTGTGTGCGTCTTTGTAACCGATGACATTTCTTGCAAATTCAACGATAGACAGCTGCATACCAAGGCAGAGACCAAGGAACGGAACGTTGTGTGTACGGGCGTATTTGATCGCTGTGATCTTACCTTCTACACCACGATGGCCAAATCCACCAGGAACAAGAATACCGCTTACGTCAGAGAAGAGTTCTTCAGCATTTTCTTCTGTTACAGTTTCGGAATCGATCCATTTGATATTTACTGTTGTGTGTGTGTAAATTCCTCCGTGCTTTAACGCTTCTACAACACTGATGTATGCGTCATGAAGCTGGATATATTTTCCAACCAGTGCTACAGTCACTTCCTGTGTTGGATGACGAAGGTTTTCAACCATCTCAGTCCAGTCTGTAAGATCCGGTTCCGGGCAGTCAAGATGCAGAGACTCGCATACAACCTGTGCCAGATGTTCTTTCTCCATGGCAAGTGGTGCCTCGTAGAGATATTCTACGTCCAGGTTCTGAAGTACATGGTCAGCCGGGAGATTACAGAACAGAGAAATTTTGTTTCTCATTGCATCATCCAGTGGATATTCGGAACGGCAGACAATGATATCCGGCTGGATTCCCATTCCCTGAAGTTCTTTTACACTTGCCTGTGTCGGTTTTGTCTTCATTTCCTGAGATGCTCTTAAATAAGGAATCAGCGTAACATGGATCAGGATAACATTTTCTGCTCCGCGTTCATGCTGAAACTGACGGATGGATTCAAGGAAAGGCTGGCTTTCAATATCACCAACAGTTCCACCGACCTCAATGATAGCAATCTCAGTATCTGTTGCAGCCGGATTACGGTAGAAACGGCTCTTGATCTCATTTGTAATATGAGGGATTACCTGAACAGTTCCTCCACCGAAATCTCCGCGGCGTTCTTTCTGAAGAACGGACCAATAGATCTTTCCTGTTGTAACATTGGAATTCTTTGTCAGGCTTTCATCGATAAATCTTTCGTAATGACCAAGGTCAAGGTCAGTTTCTGCACCGTCATCTGTAACAAAAACTTCTCCGTGCTGTACTGGGTTCATTGTACCAGGGTCAATATTGATGTAAGGATCGAATTTCTGCATAGTTACAGTGTAACCACGCGCTTTCAAAAGTCGTCCCAAAGATGCAGCTGTAATTCCTTTTCCAAGACCGGATACAACTCCGCCTGTAACAAATACATATTTTACTGCCATAGTGTCTTTCCTCCTCCGTGAATAGTTGTTATCAAAAAAAATACTTTCCAAGTATACACCTATTCAGAAAAAAATTACAATACTTTTTTGATAAAAACATAGAAAAAAGATGGGATGAAGTGATTTTGACGAAGTAATGTAAAGAAGGAAGGCGAAAAAGCTTTGTAAAATGGGAGAAATGCAGAAAAAAACCTCTCAGACAGCAGGTGGTTATACCTGAAACCGCAGAGAGGTTTTTGTGATATCTTTCTGTATTGGTAAGGATTTGTCTTTAGCTTAAAATCTGACGTTCGTTCACAGCTTCACTTGTGAGCTGTACACCAAGTTTTTTAAATGTCTTGATATCAACACTTGAAAGCATTACGGAAGTATGAGCCTGGCATCCTTTCAGTTTTGGAAGCTGGGAGAGTGCAAGCTCAGCGATCGGATTGACAGCAGCACTTGCGGAAAGTGCAATCAGGATCTCGTCTGTGTGAAGACGAGGGTTCTTGCTGTTCAGGTAATCCACTTTCAATTTCTGAATCGGTTCAATTGCTTCCGGAGAGATGATATGGACATTGTGGTCGATGCCGGCAAGTTCCTTCAGTACGTTTACAAGAAGGGCAGCGCTCGCACCGAGCAGGTTGGAAGTTTTTCCGGAGATGATGCGTCCATCTTCAAGCTCCAGTGCGGCAGCAGGTCCGCCTGTCTGCTGAGCACGCTCCAGTGCTTTGACAGCAACTTTTCGGTCAGAAACAGTAATTCCTTCCATATTCATAAGAAGCTCGATCTTCTCAGCTTCCTTCTCAGAAGCATCACCTTTCAGAAGCGCATTGAGTGCTGCATAGTAGCGTCGGATGATCTCCTGGCGGGAAGCTTCACGGCAGGCTTCATCATCACAGATACAATTTCCGGCCATATTTACCCCCATGTCTGTAGGTGATTTGTATGGGCTGGAACCGTAGATCTTCTCGAAGATTGTATTTAAAACAGGGAAGATCTCTACGTCACGGTTGTAGTTTACAGTTGTTATACCATAAGCTTCAAGATGATATGGGTCGATCATATTTACATCGTTAAGGTCAGCTGTAGCAGCCTCATAAGCGAGGTTTACCGGGTGCTTCAGCGGCAGATTCCAGATAGGGAATGTCTCGAACTTCGCATATCCGGCTTCGATTCCGCGCTGGTGCTCCTGATATAACTGAGACAGGCAGACAGCCATCTTTCCACTTCCAGGTCCCGGAGCTGTTACAATAACAAGCGGATGTGAAGTCTCGATATAATCGTTCTTTCCGTAACCATTCTCACTGACAATCAGTGGAATGTTGGATGGATATCCCGGAATGTTGTAATGAATGTATACAGAGATTCCAAGGTTCTCAAGACGGTTCTTGAACAGAAGTGCACTTTCCTGTCCGGAGAACTGTGTGATTACTACACTTCCAACGAAAAGTCCCTGCTCACGGTAAGTACCGATCAGGCGGATCACGTCTGAATCATAAGTGATACCAAGATCCCCACGAATCTTATTCTTTTCAATGTCTTTTGCACTGATTGCAAAGACAATCTCAGCCTGGTCGCTGAGCTCCTTTAAGAGACGCAGCTTGCTGTCAGGTTCAAATCCCGGAAGTACACGGGAAGCGTGATAGTCATCAAAAAGCTTTCCACCGAATTCAAGATAGAGTTTGCCACCGAATTTTCCGATACGCTCGCGGATATGTTCGGACTGCATTTTCAGATATTTGTCATTGTCAAATCCAATTTTCATCATTTTATCTTCCTTACTATAAATTTTGCCGAACTGTTATTACTATTATTAACAGATAAATCTGTTATAAACAGGCATTACTTTTCTAGTATACTATGAAACGGCACGTTTTTACAATATTTTCATAATCTTTTTATTGATTTATGGAAAACCACTATTTATAATGGTAGGAAGTAGTTGTTTTTTTACAAATAAGGTAAAAGATTTGCTGGAAAATAACCACTATTTAAGTTTTGGAGGAAAAAAATGGAGAATAACAATAAAAACAAAGGCCCGAACAAGAACCGACAGGGTTGGGGAATTATTTTGTTCACTACCTTGGTGGTTACTTTTGTTGTTATGGGCCTATATTCTATGATGCAGGGCGGAAGCGCTTCTGAGATCAGCTATGATAAATTTCTGAAATTAGTTGATAATGGAAAAGTAGAGTCTGTCACATTTACCAATTCAAGGATCAATATCGTTTTGACAGATGACGCCAGAAAGGAAAAGGCAGAGGGAAAACTTACAGAAGTAAAGGATAATGAGAAAGCTTCTGCAGACCAGAGTGATAGTTCAGATTCTAAGGAAAGCGAAGATCAGGAAAATGTTATGGACAGTCTGCTTGGCCAGATCAGTCAGATGCAGGGTAGCTCCAAGAGCAAGGAACCGGATTATTACACAGGAAATGTATCAGATGACACACTTGTAAAGCGTTTAGATAAGGCAGGGGTAGAGTTTAAATCCCAGATTCCGGATACGGCAAGTTCACTGATCATGGATATCTTCATCACAGTGATCCTTCCGATCGTACTTCTTGTATTCATGTTTAATTTCCTTATGAAGAAGATGTCTAAGGGCGGCGGCATGATGGGAATCGGCAAGAGCAATGCCAAGATGTATATGGAGAAGCAGACAGGTGTGACATTCTTAGATGTTGCAGGTGAAGATGAAGCGAAGGAGTCCTTACAGGAAGTTGTTGATTTCCTGCACAATCCTGGAAAATATACAGGTATCGGAGCGAAGCTTCCGAAGGGAGCACTTCTTGTAGGACCTCCGGGAACAGGTAAGACACTTCTTGCGAAAGCAGTTGCAGGAGAGGCGAAGGTTCCGTTCTTCTCTTTGTCAGGATCTGCATTCGTAGAGATGTATGTCGGTGTAGGTGCTTCCCGTGTGCGTGACCTGTTCAAACAGGCACAGCAGATGGCTCCATGTATTGTATTTATCGATGAGATCGATGCAATCGGTAAGAGCCGTGACAGCGCACTTGGCGGTGGCGGTAATGACGAGCGTGAGCAGACATTAAACCAGCTTCTTGCAGAGATGGATGGATTCGATACGAATAAGGGACTACTTGTTCTTGCAGCAACAAACCGTCCGGAGGTACTTGATCCGGCGCTGTTGAGACCGGGACGTTTTGATCGCCGTATCATAGTAGATAAGCCGGATCTGAAAGGTCGTGTCGAGATTCTTAAGGTTCATGCGAAGGATGTTAAGATGGATGAGACAGTCAATCTGGAAGAGATCGCGCTTGCAACTTCAGGAGCAGTTGGATCAGATCTTGCCAATATGATCAATGAGGCTGCAATCACTGCAGTTAAGCATGGCAGACAAGTTGTCAGCCAGAAAGACCTCTTTGAGGCAGTGGAAGTTGTACTTGTAGGTAAAGAGAAGAAAGACCGTATCATGAGTGCAGAAGAGCGAAGAATCGTATCTTACCATGAAGTTGGACATGCGCTTGTCACAGCACTTCAGAAGAATACAGAACCGGTACAGAAGATCACAATCGTTCCTAGAACAATGGGAGCACTCGGTTATGTAATGCAGACACCGGAGGAAGAGAAGTTCTTAAATACGAAGAAAGAACTTGAAGCAATGATCGTTGTTGCACTCGGTGGACGTGCAGCAGAAGAGATTGTATTTGACACTGTTACGACAGGTGCATCGAACGATATCGAGCAGGCAACGAAGATCGCCAGAGCGATGATCACACAGTATGGTATGTCAGAGCGCTTTGGTCTGATGGGACTTGAATCTGTTCAGAGCCGGTACTTAGACGGTCGTGCAGTTCGTAACTGTGGAGAAGCGACAGCAGCGGAGATCGATGAAGAGATCATGAAGATGCTCAAAGCTTCCTATGAAGAAGCAAAACGCCTCTTAAGTGCGAACAGAGATGCTCTTGATAAGATTGCAGCCTTCCTGATCGAGAAAGAGACGATCACAGGTAAGGAATTCATGAAGATCTTCCGTGAAGTGAAGGGAATCCCTGAACCGGAAGAAGCAGATGGAGAAAAGAAAGAAGAGCAGGAGTCCGGAAGAATCCTGATGAAGCCGACAGAGGCACAAGCAGCAGAGCCAGAAACAGTGAAAGAACCGGAAACAGAAAAAGAGCCGGAAACACAGGCAACAGAAATACAGTCACAAGAAACGGTGGCAGAAGAAAAGTCAGAGTAAGAGCTGATGATCAATATTAAGAGTTTCGCAGATGGAGAGGAAAAGTCATTTGCGAAACTCTTTTTCTTTGATGAAAACATGTTATAATGAAATGAGGCAAAATGTGCCAGGGTATATCAGATGTGAGATGACTCCCATCTGATATAGCCTCCGGCAGGATTGCAGAGATGCGCAGAAGAAGTATGTCATGCATTGCATGACGCGCATCTCGCAGCAAGAATGCAGAGGCATTCTTGAATGCAAGGCACAGAAGATGCAAAACATCAATCAAGACAGTAGCAAAAAAACAGGAGACATTGGGATGACAAAAGCAGTATTTTTTGATATAGATGACACCATTTATGATTACATTGGAGCGCATAATAATACGATGCCGGTGATGAAAGAATGGGCATATGAGAATTTAGGCATAGCAAAAGAAGACTTGGAGAAATATGTTGCCGAGGCAAGAGTGAAGGCAGATGACAGAGCTGGAAGAGATTATGCGGTGAACCATAATCGCCTGGTGAGATTTCAGTGTATGCTGGAGACACTTGGAAAGCCGGTTTTCCCATATGCGTATGAGATGTATAATCTGTACTGGGATACATTGATCGATCAGATTATTCCATCTCCTGGAATTGAAGAGTTGATGAAAGAATTGAAACAGCGAGGCATTTATATCGGTATAGGATCCAATATGACTTCAGACGTCCAGTATCGGAAGATATTAAAGCTTGGATTAGGTAAGTATATTGATGGAATTGTGACAAGTGAAGAGGCTGGCGAGGAAAAACCGCATCGAAAACTTTTTGATCTCTGTGTTGAAAAAGCAGGAGTGATGGTGGAAGAAAGTATCTTTATCGGAGACAGCATCGCACATGATGTGACAGGAGCACAGAATATAGGAATGCCGGTGATCTTGTATCGGCCGAAGGAAAATGTGAATGAGATCGAGTGGCTTCAGACAGAGAAGGGAAAATGTCCGGTCATTGCACATTTTTCTCAGTTTTTTGAAGCAGAGAAGATGTTATAAGAAATGAAAAAGATGTAAAAGAAACTTTAATAGGAATAAAAAGGAGACATAAGAAAAAACATGAAACTGGTCGAAAAAGTTCCAAAGGATCTATATAAAATATTTGGAAGTAAATATATGGAATTCTATATGCAGTTTCTGGTAGCGCTTTATGAGGAGAGCAGTCAGTCTTATTCTCTTCTCGGGCTTACGGAACGAGAGTGTCAGATGATCATGAATGAACGACTGGCGAAGATGGCACTGGACTGGAGTGAGGCAAGAGTCGATGAAGAAGGAGAACTGATCACCAGAGCCAACATGGCATCAGTCAGTCTGAAGCATTTTGAAGACTGGGGATGGCTTAGAAGGGATTATGATGAAACGTTGAACAGTTATGTCGTTTCATTTCCGGAATACAGTCAGCTGTTTGTAGAATTATTTCAGAAATTATACAGTGAAAATGACGGTAAGGAACGAGAGAGTGTGCTTACGGTATACAGTCATCTCTATACCTACAGTTTAGACAAAGAGAAGAATAATGAGATTTTAAAAAGTGCGCTTCATACATCAAGAGCACTTCTGCAGATGCTCGCGAACATGCAGGAGGGAATGCGAGGTTATTTCGATGAACTGTCAAAGCAGAGAAGTTTTCGAGGAATCCAGGAAGTACTTGTGAAAGAGATCAATAACAGTGACAGCAAAAAATATGCGATACTGACTACAACAGACAGTTTTTATCGATATAAGGAAGCTGTAAAAGAGTTGATAGAGGAAAATCTGGAAAAGACAGAAGCAAGAAAATACTCATTTGAAACCGAGCTCTTAAGCGAAGAGGAAAATACGAGAAAATCTTATCGTCTGCGAAGAATGATTGAGATCTGTGAAGAGGCGACAGATATGCTCTATAAGATTTCGAGAGAGTTTGATGCGATTGAGCGAAGATATAATAAGCTGATTGAACAAAAGACAGTATTTGCAAGCCGTGCCGCAGCAAGAATCCGGTACATTATGATGGAAGGTGTAATGGAAGAAGATCAGACAGTCGCACTGATTAATCTGATCAATGAAAGTGGCAAGTCGGAAGAGATTCTGGATAAGTTATCTTCAAAACTTAGGTTTTCGGAGCCATATAAGATTATGACAGAGAAGAGTCTGTATCAAAGACGTGAAAATCAGAAGGAAAAGTTCACTCCACAGGCGGTAACACCTGAGAAATCACAGGAAGAGAATATGACAGAATTTGTCCTGGAACCACTGTATACGCAGAAAGAGATCAGAGATTTCCGAAAGAAAAATGAACAGAATGGAAAATTCACAGTGACAAAAGATACTGTAAAATCAATAGAAGATTTGGAGAAGTTATTTATGGTATGGCAGCATGCAACAGAATCTGCGGACAGTAAGGCACAGATTGAAGTGGCGCAGGAGATGGAGAATGAGGCTGGTTTCCGATTTTCAAAACTTACGATAGAGGGAGTAGAATCAGATGGTTAATTATATGGAAGAATTGTCAGTGACAGAAGCTGATAACCTGAAGAAAACAATTGCTGCATTATTCAGACAGACATGTATTTTACAGATGAAATATGATCCTGTAACACTTGTCCCAAGAGACAATATGCATTATGAGATCTGTACAAGACACAGAAAGTTTATTGAAGACTATCTGTCTGTTTTAAGCTGTGAATTAGTGCATGACCCACAGGAACACATTTACCGTTTACATGGAGATGGAATCGCGATAGAAAAGATAAATGCCACCGTTACAAAAGTAATCTTACTGGTTAAATTAATTTACAGAGATAAGATTTTAGGAGAAGGCTTGAAAGCTACAGTGACGAATCTGGCGGAGATTCGTGAATATGGAAAGAATACGAATCTGATTAATTATAAGCTTACGATGGGTGAGTGGAAAGAAGCTTTATATGTGATGAGCAAGCATCAGATCATTGAAGTGCCGGGAGCAATCCAGAATGTTGAGGATGAGACTCCGATTTATATCTACAGCACGATCAATCTATATTGTGGAAGTATGGATATTACTGCGTTGATCAAAGAATATCAGGAAGATCAGTACGCAGAGGAAGAGATTACAGAAGAAGTTTTTGAACAGGAAATCCAGGAAGAAGCAGAGGGAGGTGTGGAAGATGAAAGAGAAGCAGTCGAAGAAAATATTTACTAGAATGTTAATGAATAACTGGGGCGGTATCAGTCACAAAGTGATGGAGTTCCATGAGTATGTGAATCTTTTCAGTGGGAAAAGTGGATCTGGTAAGTCTACTGTTATGGATGCGATCCAGGTTGTTTTATATGGAAGTATATCTTCCACATTCTTGAATAAAGCGGCAGATGACGCGAAGAACAGGCGTAGTGTTCTAAGTTATCTTAGAGGAGCGCAGAAAGACGGTTCCTTTAACCGAGAAGACCAGGACTTCTGTTCCCAGATCGTCTTGGAGATTAAGGATACAGGAAAGAATATACATACTTGTATTGGTGTTTCATTTGAGGTTGGAAAGGCAGATACAGACATCAGGAAATATTGTTTCTTCAGTCATTCCGGAAAGATTCCGGAGGATGAATATTTGACAGAAGAAGGTGTTCCGTATACAATCGCGAAACTTAAAAAATTGGTAGAAGCAAGGATAGAATCGGCTGACAACAGAGGTCGCGGAGATGTGAACCGTGTATATCCATCGAAAGAAGCGTATTTGAAAACGGTTTATGATGCAATCTTTGGTTATGTAGAGCCGGGTCGTATGATGACAATGGAGAAAAGCGCGATTGCACTTCGTATGACGAACGGAACGGGACAGTTTATCAAAGATTATATGTTCCCAAAGAGCAAGGAAGACACAGTTGCAACAATCAGTGATCAGCTTGGCGCTTACCGTGAGATCAAGGAACGCGTAGAAGACCTGGAACAGAGAATTAAAATGCTTGACGAGATCAGTCAGCATAATCTAGCCTTGCAGAAAGCAAGAGCTGATAAGATCTATGTGGAACAGATCTTAAAATATATTGAAATAGAAAATTGTAAGGCACATTTGCAATCGAAAGAGGATGATCTGCAGGATATTCTCAAGAAGATTGAGGAAAAAGAAGAAAAGAGAAAATCTTATTTGGCAGAGAAAGATGCTTATACGAAAGAACAGGTAGAAGTCGAGGCAGAACTCAAAGCCAGCGATTATGGACAGAAAGAGAAGGAGCTAAAGGAGATTGAAAATACGATTCAGCTCCTGGCAACAAATTCAGAACAATGGAGAGATATCGTAAAAGGTCTTTCAGCCTGGGAGGAAGACGATGAAGTCAGTGCTTATGTGAGCAATCAGGCGCTGCATAGAATTGATGATATCCGAGATGGTGTTGTGAGTGAAGATTCGATTGAAAAGCTAAAGCAATATTTAAGTGATGCGCTTGACAATATTAATACAGAATTAGGCGATGTTCGCGAAAGAATTCGTGAGAATCAGAAAGAACTTCAAGAGAAGCGGGAGATGGTAGAAGACCTTAAAAATGACAGAAAACCATATCGTGCGGAATTGAAGCGTGCAAGACAGGAATTGCAGAATATACTTAGTACTCAGTATGGAAGAACGATCCATGTAAATATCTTTGCGGACTTGTTTGATATTACGGATGAAGAGTGGAAAAATGCAATCGAAGGACGTATGGGACGTGTGAAACACAGTCTGGTGACAGCACCTGAATATACGTTAGATGCTGCGAAAGCATTTCGCAAAATGAAGCAGATGAAGGGGATCGAGGATGTCGAACTCATGGATACTGCGGCAATCGTGAGAGACAAGCCGAAGGCAGATGAGAATACACTGTACGAGTGTGTGCGCGCAGAGGAAGCTTATGTAGATACTTGTCTGAAGCGATACTTAGGCCGCATTAAGAAATGTGAGACGGTGGAAGAACTTCATGAGACGAGAGATGGTGTCACAAAGGACTGTTATTCCTACAGCAATTACATTTTCAGACATTTAAGAAAGAATGATTATGAGAAATATGCCTGTATCGGAACGAAAGTGTCAAAGGCGAAACTTCTTGAGTTGGAAGAAGAAGCAGCGAAGCTGAAACAGGAAGTGGAAGAGGACTGCCGTGTTGAGATGGCACTGCGTGCAGCACAGAAATTCGAGTGTCTGAACCAGAGCACAGAACAGATCTTACATCTTTCAAAAGCAGCGGAACAGCTTCAGGATTATTACGAGAAACAGGAAAAATTACGTCTGGAAGTAGAAGAATTGAAACGAGGCGACCGGACAGTCGAACTGAAGAAGAAAAAGCAGGAATTACTGGAGTTGCTTAAGAAAAATGCAGAGATTCTTGATAGCATTCAAAGTGAAGTAGTACAGTATGCGAAGACACAGGGACAAATCGAGAGCAATATCAAATCATTTTCAGAAAAGATAAACTTCCTGACAGAGGGATTTGTTGTCAACGAACAGCTTCAGAGTGAAGTAACAGATGCGTTAAAAGTACAGAGTGAAGCAGCTTATAAGAGAGATAAGACAAAAGAAAAAGATGCTTTGGAATCATTGGAAGAGACGGAGAGAGAAGAATTGCAAAGAAGCAGAAATAAGTTCAATAATGCTTATCCGGCCTATGGTTTTACAGGAATAGAACATGAAAATGATGTGTATGACAAAGTGCTGAATCAGTGTAGGAAAGATTTTGAACCGAAGTATAAGGAAGAATTCGATAAGCAGTATAATCTGGTTTACTATACATTGCGTGAAAATGTGATTGCTTCCATTCATGGTGAAATCAAGGCAGCTTACAGACATAAAAAAGAGATCAACCGTCTGCTTGCGAAGATCAAGTTTTCAGATAGTATTTACCAGATTGATATCATACCGGCTCAGAATGAAAACGGACAGTTCTATGAGATGCTTACAGCACCTGAACTAGACAGTAAAGTGTTCGATGACTACGGATTTGAAGGTCAGTTAAGTCTTGGTGAGGATGAGTTCTATCAGAAGTATGAAGAAGATATCAAGCGTCTGACTGAGAAGTTCATGCCTCCGAAGGAGGAAGATGCAAGATCCTTAAGCCAGTATCGTCAGCAGATGGAACAGTATGTGGATTATCGTAATTATCTGACTTTCAGTATGTATGAAAAGGTGGAAGATGAGAATGGAAATATCCGCAAAAATGCAGTCGATGATATGGCGGGCCGTGACTCCGGAGGAGAGGGACAGAACCCGAAATATGTCGCACTGCTTGCAGGCTTTGCGATGCTCTATATGCAGCAGACAAACCGTGATTCTAAGATCCGTCTGGTGCTTCTTGATGAAGCATTTTCCAAGATGGATAAGGAGCGAAGCGAAGTATGTCTGCATTATGCGAGAGAGCTGGAGCTTCAGCTGATCGTATGTGTACCGGATGAACGTCTGCAGTCGCTGATACGAAATGTAGATTGTGTCTATGGATTCCGAAGACATCAGAATCAGGTGTCTATGATGCACATTGATAAAGGTGATTACCTTGATATGGTTGAGGGAAATGAATAAGGAAAGAGTATGGAATTGAATAAAAAGAATCTGCCGTTGGCAAAATGGCTGATCGATAAGACGAATACAAAGGACTATCGCATAGGAAATCTCTCAGGAATGAAACATCCAAAGGTGGATGGGAATCTTTTGAAAACAGTAGGTGGCAGAGATGAACTGGTCAGACAGGCAAAAGTTCTGGAACGGATCCCAGCATTGGGTGGAGAAAAGTATCTGCATTTTGACTGGAGAGAAATGAATACAGATATTACGAGGATTGATTATCGGGTAGAAGTGATTCCAAGATTATGTGAGCTGATTGGAATCATGGATCCAAGAGAGCGTCAGTTACAGGCAATTTCAAGAATATGCAAACTGCAGGTGGATGTATCTGAAAGCTGTCTGTGCGCTTATTGCGATCATGTGTTAGAACAGCTGAATAAAGGAAATACAAAAGAGTTATCCAAAGCGGAGGATGAAGAATTTCTTAAATGCCTGAAAGCATTAGCTGCTCTGAAAGAACCGGAATGGAAGCGTGTGTTCAGCTCCAAAGTATTTGAAAAGAAAAATGATATCACACCATCTAAAGTTTTCGAACGTATTTATCAAGGTGCAGTTATTGAAACTTTGAAATACTCTCCGCAATATGAAGAGGGCATGTCAGATGATGAGATACTGGCAGTACATGGAATATTGAGTTATTCTCAGACATTAGAATGGAAAGGTGCTGTGGAGTATTGTCTGACAGATCAAAATGGCATAGCGAGCGAGGAGAAAATTGACACTTCTTCGAATTATTATGGAACAGTAATTAATGCACAGACATTAGAGCATGCTATTCCAACTTTACGAAATGGTGTTGAAAAAATCATTGTGATTGAGAATAAAGCGAATTACGAAAGCATGGAATATGATCCAAAAGTTTTATATATCTTTTGTCATGGCTACTTTTCGCCCAAAGAAGTTCGTTTTTTGCAAATGTTAATGAAGACAGCACCGGAAGAAATCCAGTATTATCACTGGGGAGATATGGATTACGGTGGAATACAGATCTTTTTATACAATGAGAAAAATATTTTCCCAAATCTGACTCCATGGAAGATGGATGTTCTTTCTTATGAGGATGCTTTGAAAAATGGAAAAGGCATTAAACTAAACAGTGAGAAGAAGAAAAAATTAGAGGCATTAAATGCTGGACAATTGGAAGCGTTGAAGCAATGTATCCTGGAAAGTGAAATGGAGATTGAACAGGAGATGTTAATAGGATAACTTGAGAAACTCGCAGAGCGTGTTTCTCATAGTTCTATTTTATTTTCAGTTCTCCAATTTCTTGGTGACATCCCATAGACATTTTTGAATGCACGTGAAAAATGCAACTGATTCGGATACCCTACGGCATTCCCAATATCTGCAATTGACAGTGAAGTGATCTTCAAAAGCTCTGCAGCCTTAGTCATACGATAACTGATCAGGAATTCCTGTGGAGAACGTCCAATCGTATCGTGAAAAATCTTTCCGAAATAACTTCGATTCAATCCGCAGAATGCGGAAATATCTTCTACAGAAATATCATTCTGAAAATTCTGTTCAATGTACGAAAGAGCTTCTTTAATATAAAAATCCCGGATACTTCCGTTTTGCTTCACATGAACTGTCGCAGCAGAACGCATGAAATAATCTAAAAATAAATAGAGATGTCCAATTAGATGAAACGGAGATTCTTCGGGATGACGGCTCAGATAAAGCATTTCTTCCATCATCTGGTTGCGAAGTTCCTTTGAACTTGCATGATAAACGGGGTGATTCAGGCTCAGACCTGCGGTTGTGACAATCTCGCGGGCCCGAAGACCGTCGAATTCTACCCACGTATATTCCCACGGAAGCTTAGAATCAGCAATATAAGTATTGACCTGTCCCGGAAAAAGCATGAAGCCTTGTCCACTTTTTACCTGCCAAGTGATGGTGTTTCCGTTTTCATCATCTGCAAGTAATGTTCCTGTTCCGGAAATTACATAATGGAAAATGTAATGATTTCTTGCTGCAGGACCGAACGAGTGAGCCGGTGCACATTGTTCCCATCCATATTGATATAATCCTAGATCAACAAAATTTTCATTTGGAAATACAGAAAAAAGTAAGTCGCTCATATAAATCACCTCTGATAGCATTATATATCAAAATGCTAGATGACTTCAATATATGAATGAAAAAATTGCATTTTGCTATAAAACTAAAAAAACTCTGATATTTATAGTGGCATAAAGATATGTTAGAATTTGATTATCAAATAGATAACCTGAATAAAAGGACAGAAATATTCCGGAATGTGTCAAAATGAAAGGTGTATGGTAAAGGAAGGAGTAAGGAAATGTATAAAAAAAGCAATCGAATCATTTGCATGGGATTGATGCTTTGTATGACTTCGGCAATGGTACTCGGAGGTTGCGGACAGAAGAGTGAAAATAGCGGAAAGATAGAAATCGAGCTTGTACAGTATAAACCTGAGGCAGTGAAAACATTTGAAAAGATTGAAGAAGAATTCAATGCAACTCATGATGATATTCATTTGACGATCGAATCTCCAAATGATGCAATGACAGTACTTAAAACACGTTTTATCAGAGAAGACGCTCCAGATATTATCGGAATCGGTGGAGATGTCAATTTCTCTAACTTTATAGATTCTGATATGCTTATGGATATTTCAGATTATGAAGGCCTGGACTCTATTAAACAGGCTTACCTGGATATAGACAAAGCGCTTGAATTTGTACCGGAGGATGGCGTGTATGCCGTTCCATATGTGGCAAATGCAGCAGGAGTTCTGTACAACAGAGCAATGTTTGAGGAATATGGCTGGGAAATTCCGGAAACCTGGGATGAATTTATAGCCCTCTGTGAACAGATCCAGAGTGAAGGAATCCAGCCATTGTATTTTGGATTTAAAGATACATGGACTTGTCTTGCACCGTGGAATGCGATCGCCGTTGATCTTGCACCGGCAGATGTCTGCAGCCAGGTGAACAAAGGAGAGACAACATTTTCAAATGAATATAGAGAAGTAGCAGAAAAGACAAAGGCACTGCTTGCATATGGACCGAAAGATCCTTTCGCTTATGATTACAATGGAGCTTGTACAGCATTTGCAAACGGAGAATCTGCAATGTACACGATCGGAAGTTATGCAATCCCACAGATTCAGACAGTAAATCCAGATATGGATATCGATTCTTTTGTAATGCCGGCTAATAATGATGCATCAGAGAACAAGCTGAACTCTGGTGTGGATCTTCAGTTCAGTGTTATGAAAGATTGCGAGAACAAAGAGGCAGCGTATGAAGTGCTTAATTTCCTTTTGAAAGATGAAAATGTACAGAGTTATCTGGATGAACAGAAAGCGGTTCCTTGTAAGGAAGGAGATTTTGAACTTGCTTCAACACTTGATGGAGTGAAATCTTTCATAGAAGAAGGAAGAATGGCAGATTACCAGGATCATTACTATCCTTCAGAGATGTCAGTAGATGCACAGATCCAGACATTTCTTATGAAAGGGGATGTGGATGCATTCTTAACAAAGTTTGATACAGACTGGAAGAGATATAACCGTGATATCATCCGCAAAGTGGAAGATTACGAGAAAGAGCATGCGGACGAAGATTAAGGAAGGGGAATTCAAGCATGGGAAAGAAATCAATGAGTGGAAGAAAAATGACCTTTCTTCTGATAACAATTCCGATCGTGGCACTGTTTTTCTGTTTTAATACATTGCCACTGATCAAAGGTGTGATTTACAGTTTTACGAATTTCAAAGGTTATGGAAGCTTTGACTGGGTAGGACTTAGAAATTATCAGGATCTTTTTACAGACAGCAGAGTCGGAGGTTCTTATCTGTTTACATTTAAACTTGCAATTGTAGCTACGATTGTGACAAATGTAATCAGTTTGATCCTTGCACTTGGACTGAATAGTAAGATTAAATTCAAGAGTGCGTTTCGTGGTGCCTACTTTATTCCAAATGTTCTCGGAGCGTTGGTTGTAGGATACATTTTCAATTACTTTTTTACATACATTCTTCCGGCTTTCGGAGAAATGCTTGGAAGCAAGCCCCTTTCTTCCAGTATGCTGTCTAGTACAAAACTGGCATGGATCGCAGTTGTAATCGTGTGTGCATGGCAGTCGATTGCGATGAATACAATTATTTATATTTCAGGACTGCAGACAGTTCCGGAGGATGTTTACGAAGCAGGAGCGATTGACGGTGCAACAGGATGGAATAAGTTCAGACATCTGACATTCCCTCTCATTATTCCATTCTTTAGCATAAATATGGTACTCTGTGTAAAAAACTTCCTGATGGTATTTGATCAGATCATGGCGTTGACCAAAGGAGGTCCGGCACAGAGTACAGAATCCATTTCTTATCTGATTTATAACAATGGTATGAGTGGCGGTCAGTTTGGATTCCAGAGTGCAAACGCAGTGATATTCTTTATCGTTATTGTTGTAATTTCTGTATTACAGATGACAATCACAGGGAAAAAGGAGGAACAGCTGTAATGGAAAAAATGAAAATAAAAGAACGAGTAAACTGGCCTGTAACGATTTTACTTTTACTTGGTCTGATTACGGTTGCTTTTCCACTGTATATGACAATTGTAATTGCACTGAAGAAGCCTTCTGAGATGACGAATAGTATCAGCGGAATCCTTTCCTTGCCAAGTCATTTGAGCCTTGACAATTTTGCTGAGGCAATGAGAGTGACAGATTTCTGGCATTCTCTCGGAAACAGTGTATTTATTACACTTGTAACAGTTGTCCTTTCAATTCTGATTCATTCACTGTTGGGGTATGCAATCGGAAGAAATAAGAAGAGTAAATTTTACAAATTCATTTATTTCTATGTTGTCAGCGGAATGTTTGTGCCATTTGCAATTCTGATGATGCCTGTTGTAAAACAGACGGCGCAGATGGGACTGGCAAACAGAGCAGGAGTTATTATTCTGTACGTTGTATTTTATATGCCTATGAATGTATTGCTTTATTCCGGATATTTGACAAATATCCCGATTGCATTGGAAGAAGCAGCCTGTGTGGATGGTGCGAGTACATGGAAAACATATTGGAAGATTGTTTTCCCAATCATGAAACCAATGCATGCGACAGTTGCAGTTCTGACAGCACTTGGTACATGGAACGATGTTATGACACCGCTTGTGATCATGTCCGGTTCAGGAAGCGGGAATACACTTCCACTGGCACAGTTAAACTTCCAGACACAGTTTGGAACAAATTATAATCTGGCATTTGCCTCCTATCTGTTGGCATTGCTTCCGATTCTGATCTTCTATCTGATCTGTCAGAAGCATATCCTCAACGGAGTTGTTAATGGAGCAGTGAAATAATAAAAAGTAAAAGATAGCGAAGCGAGAACAGACAGTAATGCAGATCTTGCTTCGCTAAAATGGAAAACAGGAGTATTTAGATATGGGAATTATATATTGCGAGAAAGACAGAACATTTACTTTACAGACAAAAAATACAACATATCAGATGCAGGTGGATCGCTATGGATTTTTGTTACATCTATATTACGGGAAGAAAACCGATGGATGTATGGACTATCTTCTGACATATTATGACAGGGGATTTTCGGGAAATCCATATGATGCAGGAGAAGATCGTACGTATTCAATGGATACACTTCCACAGGAATTTCCTTGTTACGGGAACGGGGATTTCAGAAGTACAGCATTTGCAGTAGAAAATGCAGATGGAAGTATGAGCTGCGACCTTCGTTACAAGAGTCATAAAATCTTTGATGGAAAATATAATCTGGAAGGACTTCCGGCAGTTTATGCAAGTGAGGAGGAAGCGCAGACACTGGAAATCTTAATGGAAGATCCGGTGACGGGAGTTAAGGTGGTGCTTCTTTATGGAGTGCTTCCCGCACAGGATATTATTACAAGAAGTGTGTGTGTGAAAAATGAAAGCAGTGGCAAAATCTATTTAAACAAAATTGAGTCAGCGAGTCTGGATTTCCTTTACGGAGATTATGAGCTTCTAACATTTTATGGTAGACATGCGATGGAGCGAAATGTTCAGAGAGTTCCGGTTGTGCATGGAACACAGAAAATCGGAAGTGTCAGAGGAACCTCCAGTCATCAGTACAATCCGATGATGATCCTTGCAGAAAAAGAAACGACAGAAGACAAAGGAAATTGTTATGCAATGTCCTTTGTATACAGTGGATGTTTCCAGGGAGAAGTGTTGAAAGATCAGTTAAACCAGACAAGAATGATGCTGGGACTTCAGGAAGAAGCTTTTCGCTATCCGTTGGAAACAGGAGAAATGTTCCAGGCTCCGGAAGTGATTTTATCCTATTCCTCAGAAGGAATGAATCGCTTGTCTCAGAATCTGCATCATTGTATCAGACAACATATCTGCAGAGGCAAATATAAAGAAGAAATTCGTCCAATCTTGATCAATAGCTGGGAAGCAGCTTATTTCGATTTTACCGGAGATACAATCTATGAGCTTGCTAAAGCGGCGAAGGAAGTCAATATTGACATGCTTGTTATGGATGACGGCTGGTTTGGAAAACGTGATGATGATAACAGCGGACTGGGTGACTGGTTTGTGAATGAGAAGAAACTTGGTGGCACACTTGGAAATCTGATTAAGAGGATTAATGATCTGGGTGTGAAGTTTGGTATCTGGATCGAGCCGGAAATGGTTTCAGAAGACAGTGATCTTTATCGGAAACACCCAGACTGGGCATTGACGGTTCCGGGCAGAAATCCGGTCAGAAGCAGAAATCAGCTTGTATTGGATTTTTCAAGAAAAGAAGTTGTAGATGAAATTTATGATCAGATTTGCAAGGTGTTGGATCAGGGTAATATCGAATATGTAAAATGGGATATGAACCGAAGCCTGATGGATGTTTATTCTTCTGTAACAAGAGATCAGGGAAGAGTGTTACATGATTATGTATTGGGACTATATGATTTTCTGGAACGTCTTGTGCAGAGATATCCGAATCTGCTGATCGAAGGCTGCAGCGGTGGAGGTGGAAGATTTGATGCCGGTATGATGTATTACACTCCGCAGATCTGGTGTAGTGATAATACGGATGCAATTGACAGATTACGGATCCAGTATGGAACATCTTTCGGTTATCCGGTATCGGTAGTAGGTTCTCACGTGTCAGCAGTGCCGAATCATCAGACAGGAAGAAAGACCCCACTTCATACAAGAGGTGTTGTTGCAATGTCCGGAACTTTTGGGTATGAGCTGAATCTTATGAAACTTTCTGAAGAAGAAAAGCAGGAGATCAGAGAGCAAATCGCAGAATATAAGAGCTATGCGTCGATCATTCAGAACGGATTGTACTATCGTCTCTCAAATCCGACAACAGAAGAAATCTGTGCATGGGAGTTTGTGCATACAGATGAGAAAGAACAAAGTAAAGTTCTTTTAAATATAGTTATGCAGGTGATTCATGGAAATATGACAGTAAATTATGTAAAACTTCAAGGGCTTGAAGAAACAGCTGTATATCGAGAAGAAAAGAGTGGAAAAAGATACACCGGAGCTGCACTTATGTATGGTGGCATGCCGCTTCCGATAGAGCCGGGCGAATATCAGGCATATCAGTATTGTTTTGTGAAAGAGTAAAATAAATCGGTTGACGATGGAACAGAAAATGGTGAGGAATGTGAATAATACAGAAAAAATCTTTGCACAGCGTATGGAAAAACATCAGGATGAATTACGCTGGCTTTACATGGAGTTGTATGGAAATGATGCAATGTATGCAGAACTTTGTGAGCAGATGCATGATTACTACTTGAAGCGTAGCACGGAGTTGAAAAAAAGAGATATTAAGAAAGAAAAGAATCCTGACTGGTTTAAGGAAAAAGAAATGCTTGGCATGATGTTGTACATTGACAACTTTGCCGGTAATCTGAAAGGTGTAGAAAAAAAGTTAGCTTATCTGAAAGAGTGTAATGTAAATTGTCTTCATCTTATGCCTTTTCTGGATACTCCGAAAGGAAAATCAGACGGTGGATATGCAGTGGCAGATTTTCGGAAAGTAAGACCAGATCTCGGTACAATGAAAGATCTTGCCAGATTGACAGAAAAATGTCATGAAAATGGTATGAATGTATGCATGGATTTCGTGATGAATCATACTTCTGAGGAACATGAGTGGGCAAAACGTGCACGAGCAGGTGAAGGAGAATACATGAGCCGTTATTTCTTCTATGATAACGGTGAAATTCCGGCGAGATACGAAGAAACTGTTCCACAGGTATTTCCTACAACTGCACCGGGAAATTTCACATGGCTTCCGGAAATCGGGCATTATGTGCTTACGACGTTTTATCCATATCAGTGGGATTTAAATTACCGTAATCCAAGAGTATTTAATGAAATGATGTATAACTTTCTTTTTCTTGCGAATCAGGGAATGGATATTATCCGTATCGATGCAGTTCCTTACATCTGGAAAGAGTTAGGAACAAGCTGCAGGAATCTGAAAGAAGTACATACGATTGTCAGAATGATGCGTATGATTGCGGAAATTGTCTGTCCGAGCGTGATACTTCTTGGCGAAGTGGTTATGGAGCCGGAAAAGGTGGTGCCGTACTTTGGTACAGTTGAAAAACCGGAATGTCATATGCTCTATAATGTGACAACAATGGCGACGACCTGGAATAGTATTGCGACAAGAGACATCCGGCTTTTGAAGAAACAGATGGATATAGTTAGCCGTCTGCCAAAGCAATATACATTTTTGAATTACCTTCGTTGTCACGATGATATCGGGTGGGGGCTTGATTTTGATACAATGAAACAATGGGGAATGGAAGAGCCTTCTCATAAGCGTTATCTGAATGATTATTTCACCGGAAAGATAGCAGGCAGCATCAGCCGTGGAGAGTTATATAACGATGATCCTGTAACTCAAGATGCACGATTTTGTGGAACAACAGCATCCATGTGCGGAATTGAAGCAGCGGGATTTGAAGGAAATGCAGAAAAAATGCAGACGGCAATTCAAGAAGATCTCATGCTCCACGCTTACATGTTGACACAGTCGGGAATTCCGATGCTTTACAGCGGGGATGAGTTAGGACAGGTAAATGATTATAGTTATAAAGATGATGCTGAAAAAGCATCTGATTCACGTTATCTCCACAGAGGAGCATTCCTGTGGGAACTCGCGGATAAGAGAAAAGATCTTTCTACTGTACAGGGACAATTGTTCCAGATGTTGAACCGATTGGAACAGATCCGAAGACAGGAAAATGTCTTTTCCCAGGAAGCAGAAGTATATACATATGATGTTCACAATGACAGTATTTTAGGAATCCTCAGAGAGTATAAGGGAGAACGATTTATTGCACTGTTTAATTTCAGCGAAAGTGAACAGACTGCGTGGATGCAGGAAGAAGGCATTTTCAGAAATCTGGTGAATGGTGAAATTGTAGAAGTGAAAGATCCAGTTTTGAAAGGCTATGAATTTGTTTGGATGAAATATAAAGCATAAAACAAAATGTAAAATATAGATAAATAGATTGAAATACTGAAAGAAGAATTGTATAATTTTACCTATAACAACAAAGGAGGATCTTTGAAATGGATCGTTTGAAAGGTAAAGTAGCTATTATTACAGGTGGTAACTCAGGAGTTGGAGAAGCAACAGCAAAGATGTTCGCCAAAGAGGGCGCAACTGTTGTTATCACAGCGAGAAGAGAGGCTGCACTGGAGAAAGTAGCAGAAGAGATTAAGGCAGCAGGAGGAGAAGTTTTCGCTGTTTCAACAGATATCTCAAAGAAGGGAGATCCGGAGCGACTGATGGATCTCGTGATCGAGAAATATGGCAAGGTAGACATTCTTGTGAATAATGCAGGAATTCTTGAGGAAGGACTGAAACCAATCGATCGATTCTCAGACGAAGATCTTGATCGTATCGTAGAGACGAACGAAAAAGGAACTATGCGTTGCATGCGTGCTGCATCACAGAAGATGCAGGCAGGAGCATCTATCGTAAATGTTGCTTCTATCGCTGGAGTGAAAGGATGTGGCGGAGCTGCTTATGTAGCATCTAAAGCAGCAATCGTAGGAGTGACAAAGCATACAGCACTTCGTTTCCAGGCAACAGGAATCCGTTGCAATGCAATCTGCCCGGGAAATATCATTACACCAATGACATCAGGAACAAATCCGGCAGCACTTGACCCGGATATGATCGGTGCAATGTCAACACACAGTAATCTTAGAACACCATCTTGTACAGCAGAAGATGTAGCAAATGTAATCCTGTTCTTTGCAAGCGATGAATCAAAGGCAATTACAGGACAGGCAATCGTAACAGATTTCGGAGCTATGCTGTAAGGAAAATAAGATAGCAACTATTTAAAAAGGACAGAAAGGTTAACAAAACGAAATCTTTCTGTCCTTCTTTGTATATAAATAAAAAAGAATGTTGCAAAATGAAACATAAAAGCGTATACTAAAAGAAAAAAAGCGGTGATTCTATGAAAACAAAATTTAACGAGTATTTGACAAAATTGCGTAAATCCCGGGTCTACACTCAGGCGCAGATGGCAGAAAAACTGGGGATTTCCAGATCGACTTATACCAATTATGAGAATGGAAACCGGACACCGGACTTTGAAGTACTGGAACGAATAAGTGAGGTGTTAGCCTGTTCCTTAGATGAATTATTTGGAAGAAAACCAACTTATGTTGCAAGTTGTGACGTGGTAAAGGAAGACAGCATTCTGTACAATGTATCTGGGATACAAGAGGAAAAACCTAAACTTGCAATAGGAGTACAGGACTTTCGCGATTTGCGTGAAAAACAAGCCTATTATGTGGACAAAACACAGTTTATTGAACAGTTTTTAGAATCCTGGTATCAGATTACATTAATTACAAGACCGAGAAGGTTCGGTAAGACACTTAATATGTCAATGTTGGCAGAATTTCTTGACTGCACAAAAGATTCCTCCGATTTATTTTGTGGAACAAAGATTACAAAATCTGTCCACTACAAGGAGCTCAATCGATATCCTGTTGTATTTTTGTCTTTCCTTAACGTGAAAGCGGGGGATGCAGAATCTTTGTGTTATGCATTGAAAGATACTGTACGTGCGGAGTATGAGCGCTTTTATCAGATGGTTAATGATGGAAGACTGTCAGAATTCCAGGTGAAAGAATTCAATATGATTTATAATAGTTTATGTCAGGAAAGCATCGGAAAAGAAATAGAAAATCATGTAATTCGTTCAATTGCTGTTCTTTGTCAGGCACTGAGTACGTATTATGGAGAAAAAGTATTTTTGCTGTTAGATGAATATGATACTCCGTTTATGTCTGCAAATTCCGAAGGATATTATGATGAAGTAAGAGCCATGTTGAATCGTTTTCTGGCAACGTCCCTGAAAGGCAACGATTATCTTCAAAAGGCAATTCTGACAGGGATTCAGAGAATTGCGAAGGAAAATATATTTTCGGGTCTCAATAATTTAGTTGTCTGCACAGTGCAGGACGAAGATTATGATGACTGTTTTGGTTTTACAGAGCAAGAAGTAAAAGAGCTGCTTGCTTATTGTAAAGCAGAATTTTCAGATGAGCTGAAAAAGATGTACGATGGATATCATTTTGGCAGTACAGATGTATATAATCCATGGTCAATATCGTGTTATGCGGCAAGAAGAAGGATGGATTCTTATTGGGTTAATACAAGCGAAAACAGTATTTTACGTAATGCACTTGAAGTACAGGGAAGGTCTTTTGAGAAAGAATATGAGGCCTTGGTCACAGAAGGTGAAGTAGAAGTGATAGTAGATTTTTCAATGGCTTATTATGAAAAAATGGACGAAGCAAATCTATGGGGACTTCTTGTAAATGCCGGAATTGTAACAATTACAAAAGAAATCGAAGAGGACTATTACCGACTTCGGGTTCCTAATCTGGAAGTGTGGAAAGTGTTCAAGGAATTAACAGCATGTCATCTGAAAATCGATGAGAGACATATGGAAAAGATGTTAAATGCTCTTAAAAGAAAGGATATGGAACGTTTTGCAGAAGAGTATCAGAGAGTTCTTTTGGAATTGCCATCTTATCATGATTTGAAAGATGAGAATAGTTACCATATGATGACGCTTGGAATGTGTGCATTTCTTAGAAAGGATTATGATATCAAAAGCAATCGGGAAACCGGAGAAGGCAGAAGTGATATCTGTCTTTATGCAAAACATGACAGATATCCAAATTTAATTTTGGAATTCAAGTATACCAAAGATGAAAAAGACGATTTAGAAAAGCTTGCAGAAAAGGCACTGGAACAGATAAAGGAAAAACAATATGACGCAGAGATGACCGGAGAAGTGTGTTATGTTGGACTGGCACATTGTGGGAAAAGAGTTACTGTTCACTCCCGTGTCAATCACTCCGCTGATTGACACGGAGGATGCATGT
>NZ_JAJCNG010000100.1:0-302 GCF_020561005.1 Mediterraneibacter sp. 210702-DFI.3.120
GGACGGTCAGGCTGTCATGTTCTTTCCAGCGGTATTCTCGTCCGCTTTTGATAAGCGTCTCTCCCTGTGTACGGAGAAAATCTTCCAGACTGACGGCGTTCGCCCGATCAATCTGTGGTTGGGTGTAATTCATCGGGATATATCCTCCTTTTTGTGTCGTGTTTGGGGTCGATTTTGGAGCATTTGTTCCTCTGTACGCTCGTTAAATCGGGCGGCAGTATCTACACATGACTTGACCTTCCAAAGACGGTGTAAATCGTCTCTGACGGTCTTAAACTCGCCATAGGTGGTGTTGTGCGCCT
>NZ_JAJCNG010000101.1:0-285 GCF_020561005.1 Mediterraneibacter sp. 210702-DFI.3.120
ATTTTGACTGTGGACTTATGATTTCAGCGAGCCACAATCCATACTATGATAATGGCATCAAGGTAATCAACAGCGAAGGTCATAAGATGGATGCTGAGGTTGAGGCAAAGATCGAGGCTTATATCGATGGAGAGATTGATGAAATCCCGCTGGCAACAAAAGAGAACATTGGCCGTACAGTTGACTATGCAGCAGGAAGAAACCGTTATATCGGTCATCTGATCTCTCTCGCAACACGTTCTTTCAAGGATATGAGAGTCGGACTTGACTGTGCGAATGGTAGTG
>NZ_JAJCNG010000102.1:0-282 GCF_020561005.1 Mediterraneibacter sp. 210702-DFI.3.120
AGGACAATCCCGATTTACCAGCACCGATATAAACAGTCTTTGCGGTGTCGAAATCGTCAAACTTGCTTTCGTCAAAGTGGTAGCCCTCACTATTAGAAATAAATTCCTCTTTTTCGCATTTCTTCTTTATCTGCTCTATGGTAAAGAATGGCTTTTCGTTTTTATCATCAATGGCAATATCAAGCCTTGTGAAATGGAAGTTATCCAGTCCGTATCTTCGCTCACAACGTCGGAACATATCCCCAAAGGTATAATTCCTACTGTCGAGAATACGGAAAATAT
>NZ_JAJCNG010000103.1:0-274 GCF_020561005.1 Mediterraneibacter sp. 210702-DFI.3.120
GCTTGATTAAGTCTGGCTTGATTTTGCCTTGAACGCCGTAATAGCTGCTGTATTTGCGTTTCTTGCGGATTGAGATGGCGAATAAGCCCATCTTTTGCATGAGCCTCTGCACCTTCTTATGGTTGATCTCATAGACTTCCCGGCGAAGCTGTCCGTAGATTCGCCGGTACCCATAGCGTCGGCTGTGTTCAAGGAAGATCTCTTTGATTCTATCCATCAGCTTCTGGTTACCAGAATCCTTATCAGGCTTATGGGTTTGGTAGTAGTAGTTACT
>NZ_JAJCNG010000104.1:0-271 GCF_020561005.1 Mediterraneibacter sp. 210702-DFI.3.120
ATTTTATTTTAAATAATTATTGCCAATGTGGAGCTCCAAAACCTCCACCAAAACCTGAAAGTAATCTATCATAATCAACCCAGATGCCTCCAGGTGCATTACTCAATGCATAACCAGCTGTTTGAATAATTGCAGCATATGCAAATTTAGGTACCCAAATACCTCCAACGCTAAGACCATTTCCGGCTTTTCTTAAAGTAGATTTAGAAATATAGATTCGTTGTACATGCCAGTTTCTTTGCACGATTTTTGTTACGCCTGCATGATACTT
>NZ_JAJCNG010000105.1:0-270 GCF_020561005.1 Mediterraneibacter sp. 210702-DFI.3.120
GCCCGTGATGCCGAAATGGTTGCCGATGTGCGCGTACTGGGGGCCATTGGCGTGGTCGAAACCACTCATCCGGTGAATATGGCGGCGCTGCAAAAATTCTTTGTCGAACAGGGTGTCTGGATCCGGCCTTTTGGCAAACTGATTTACCTGATGCCGCCCTATATTATTCTCCCGCTACAGTTGCAGCGTCTGACCGCAGCGGTTAACCGCGCGGTACAGGATGAAACATTTTTTTGCCAATAACGAGAAGTCCGCGTGAGGGTTTCTGGC
>NZ_JAJCNG010000106.1:0-267 GCF_020561005.1 Mediterraneibacter sp. 210702-DFI.3.120
TAACCATAAGAGATGTCAGGATACCATCACCTGTACGTGCATGCTTGCTGAAGATGATGTGTCCGGACTGCTCTCCACCAAGAACATATCCATTCTTAAGCATGTTCTCGTAAACGTACTTGTCACCAACTGCTGTCTGTTCATACTTCATACCAATCTTATCGCATGCTTTATAGAGTCCCAGATTAGACATAATTGTTGTAACAACTGTATTGTCTTTCAGTTTTCCCTGCTCCATGAGATATTTACCACATACATAAATAATGC
>NZ_JAJCNG010000107.1:0-264 GCF_020561005.1 Mediterraneibacter sp. 210702-DFI.3.120
GTACAACAAGTTCGTAATTTTGCAACTAGTGAAAATGCGGAAGTAATCGTGGTTAGTGCGCGAGCAGAAGAAGAAATTGCTGAATTAGATTCTGAAGAAGACAAGGCTGAATTTTTAGAAGCAATGGGCATTGAACAATCTGGCTTAGATCAATTGATTCGTGCGGCGTACGATTTGTTAGGCTTAGCTACCTACTTTACAGCTGGTGAACAAGAAGTTCGTGCGTGGACGTTCCGTAAGGGAATCAAGGCACCTCAAGCAGCT
>NZ_JAJCNG010000108.1:0-262 GCF_020561005.1 Mediterraneibacter sp. 210702-DFI.3.120
TTTCCAGAGTTATTTGAACCGTTGACAGTATCAGTAGGTGTGCTTGTATTGCCAGAACTATTATCTGGAAGCCCTGAAGGATATGTATCGTTAATATTCATTTGAAAATAAGCTTTGGTTGTTGGGTATTTCTTTGTTATATAATTCTTTGTAGTATAATTGTAAACAGGATTAGTATCTTCTGTGCTTTCTGGTTCTACTGCAAATTCGTCTCTCAGATCAGCTACGATTGAGTTGCGGAATGCTTCTTTTTCACTATCAG
>NZ_JAJCNG010000011.1:0-107481 GCF_020561005.1 Mediterraneibacter sp. 210702-DFI.3.120
TACAAGAACTTGTGAGTAGATAGATATTTATATCATCAAAAGCATACTCGTTGAAATAGGAATGAAACATAGAAGTTTATAACTTTTTATAAGTTTTCAGTAACGGCAGATATGAGTGTTTTAGACAGAATAGAGAGATTACAAAATGCAATGGAACAGCAGAATATAGACTGCTATATCATTCCCACAGATGATTATCATCATAGTGAGTATGTAGGTGATTACTTTAAATTTCGTGAATATATGACAGGATTCAGTGGATCTGCAGGAACTGCAGTCTTTACAAGAGAGAAGGCTGGGCTGTGGACAGATGGCAGATACTTTATTCAGGCAGAAGCCCAGTTGAAGGGGAGTGGGATCACACTCTATAAATCGGGTGAGCCGGAAGTTCCCACAATCGAAGAATTCTTAAAGAAAGAGCTCGAAGAAGGAGCTGTTCTCGGGTTTGATGGGCGTACTGTGAGCTATGCGCAAGGGGAAAAATATCGACAGATCGCAGAAGGGGAAGGTGCATCTATCGAATTTCGTCTGGATCTTGCACCAGACACCTGGACAGGTAGACCTGAAATGTCTACAGAGCCGGCATTTTTGTTGGAAGACGAATATTCGGGCGAGAATATTGAATCCAAATTAAAACGAATTCGAGAAAAAATGAAAGAAAATGGATGCAATGCTCATATTTTATCAAGTTTAGATGATATTGCATGGCTTTTCAATATAAGAGGTAATGATATTGCATATTGTCCACTTGTTCTTTCTTACGCAATCGTTTATAATAATTCAGTTGAGCTGTTTGCGAACAGCCAGAAATTTTCTGAAGAAATAGTGAATTTATTTGCAGAGAATCAGATACAAATTTATCCATATGAAGATATTTATCGCGTGGTTTCAGAAATGACATCAGAAGATAAAGTTCTGTTGGATTCTAAAATTATGAATTATCGTTTGTATCAGGCAATTTCCAAAGATACAGTAATTGTCGACAAGCAGAACCCGGAAATCCTGATGAAGTCAGTTAAAAATGAAACACAGGCAGAGAATTTGAGAAAAGCGCATTTGAAGGACGCTGTTGCACATACAAAGTTTATGTACTGGTTAAAGAAGAATATTGGCAGAGTGGAGATTACAGAGTTGTCTGCTTCTGCCAGGCTGGAAGGATTACGTGCAGAGCAGGAGCATTTCCTCGGACCAAGTTTTGGCCCGATCAGTGCATATGGAGAACATGGGGCAATTGTTCATTATAGTGCGGATGAGAAAAGCAATGTCCCTTTAAAAGAAGGAAAGCTTTTCATGACAGATACAGGAGGTCATTACCTGGAAGGGTCTACTGACATTACGCGTACGGTTGCACTTGGAGAAGTGGGGAATATTGAAAAAGAACATTTCACACTGGTTGCAAGAGCAATGCTGCGTCTGGCAAACACTGTATTTCTCTATGGATGCAGTGGTGCGAATCTGGATTGTATTGCAAGAGAGGTCTTTTGGAAAGAAGGATTAAACTTTAATCATGGGACGGGGCATGGTGTTGGTTATTTATTGAATATCCATGAAGGACCGATCAATTTCCGTTGGAAAGAGGGAGAGAGACCGGCTCCGGCATTGGAAGAAAATATGGTGATTACAGATGAACCGGGGATCTATATTGAGGGTTCCCATGGAATTCGTCTGGAAAATGAGCTGCTTGTCAGAAAAACAGTTAAGAATGAGTATGGACAGTTTATGAATTTTGAAATTCTTACTTATGTACCAATTGATCTGGATGCAATCTTGCCGGAGAAAATGAATACAGAAGAGAAAGAAATGCTGAATCATTATCATAAGCAGGTTTATGAAAAAGTGTCCCCTTACCTTTCAGAGGAAGAACGAATCTGGCTGAAAGAGTACACGCGGGCTGTGAAGTAATCAGCAAAGCAGAGATATAACAGAACTCTTATGTATCTGTTGAAGCTGCTGGACGGACAATGAAATATTTAGGGATTAGGAATAGTGTAAAAGAATGGAAACATCAGAACGCAATATTGAAGCGAATATGAATGAGCTGATCGGAAGGATCGAAGCAAAATATGAGAAGATGAGCAAGGGGCAGAAGCGCCTTGCAGAATATGTGAAAGAAAATTATGATAAGGCTGTATTTCTGACAGCGGCGCGTCTTGGAGAGATTGTGGGTGTCAGTGAATCTACGGTTGTACGATTTGCAACCCAGCTTGGATATAGGGGATACCCGGAATTTCAGAAAGCATTGGAAGAACTTGTCCGTAATAAGTTGAATTCAATCCAGCGTATGGAAGTGACCTATGGACGAATTACACAGAGTGAGATCCTTGAAACAGTTCTTCAGTCAGACATTGAGAAAATCAAGATGACCTTGTCTGCAATCGATCATAAGGCATTTAACTGGGCGATTGATACCCTTTTAGAAGCAAAGAGAATCTATGTTGTGGGAATCAGAAGCTGTGCACCACTTGCTTCTTTTATGGGATTTTATCTGAATCTTGTATGCGACAATGTAATTACAGTAAATACAAACAGTTCCAGCGAGATTTTTGAACAGATCATTCGAATCGGGGAAGGAGATGTGATTATAGGAATCAGTTTCCCAAGATATTCGATGAGAACATTGAAAGCATTGGAATTTGCAAGCAATAGAAAGGCAAAAGTAATCACACTTACTGACAGTATCCATTCACCTATGAATCAGTATTCTTCCTGCAATCTGATCGCAAGAAGTGATATGGCATCTATTGTCGATTCACTTGTTGCACCATTGAGTGTGATCAATGCTCTGATTGTTGCAATCTGTATGAAAAAACAGAAAGAAGTTGTCTCGACATTAGAGACTCTGGAGAAAATCTGGGGTGAATATCAGGTTTACAGCGGAGAAGAAAGCAGCCAGGAAGGTGGCAGCGCAGGAACGAACGAGTCTTACAGACAGAATAAAGGAGAAGAATAGAGCATGAGTAATGTGATCGTAGTGGGCGGCGGGGCTGCCGGGATGATGGCGGCAGTTTTTGCTGCAAGAAATGGTCAGAATGTTCAGTTGCTTGAGAAGAATGAAAAGCTTGGGAAAAAGCTTTTCATTACAGGAAAAGGACGCTGCAATATAACGAATGCCGCTGATATAGAAGATTTATTTACGGCGGTGACAAGTAATCCGAAATTTTTATACAGTGGATTTTACAGTTTTACAAATCAGCAGGTGATCGATTTCTTTGAAGAACTTGGTGTGAAGACGAAAATTGAACGTGGAGAACGAGTTTTCCCTGTTTCAGATCATTCTTCTGATGTGATCGCAGCATTTTCAAGAGAGTTAAAATCATTAGGAGTAGCTGTTTCTCTTCACACAGAGGTGGGAGAACTGCTTTGTGAACAGGATAAAGTGTGCGGGGTTTTATTAACTAATGGAAAGAAAATGAAGGCAGATGCTGTGATCGTTGCGACAGGCGGTATTTCCTATCCTTCCACAGGTTCCACAGGCGATGGATATCGTTTCGCGAGAGAAACAGGGCATAGAGTGACAGAACTTTTGCCATCACTTGTGCCAATGGAAGTCAGACAATGGTATGCGAAAGAATTGCAGGGACTGTCTCTTAGAAATATAGAAATCCGTATTACAGATGGGAAAAAGAAGCTTTATGAAGAATTCGGAGAAATGCTTTTTACACATTATGGTGTGACAGGACCGGTTATTCTGAGCGCGAGCAGTGTGGTGGGAAAAACTTTAAGAAAAAAAGAACTTACACTTCATATAGACTTAAAACCTGCATTGAGTGAGGAACAGCTTGATAAAAGGATTCTCAGAGAGTTTGATGCAAACCATAATAAACAGTATAAAAACTCGATCGATTCACTCTTTCCGGCAAAATTAAAGCCTGTTATGATAGAACTCTCAGAGATCGAACCTGAGAAAAAAGTGAATGAGATTACAAAAGAAGAACGACAGAGACTGGTTCATCTGATCAAGGATTTTACAATGACTCTGACAGGGCTTCGTGGTTATAATGAAGCAATCATTACAAAAGGAGGAGTATCTGTAAAAGAGATCGATCCGGGAACAATGGAATCAAAAAAAATGAAAGGATTATATTTCGCCGGAGAGGTGCTTGATCTTGATGCAGTGACCGGAGGATATAATCTTCAGATTGCGTGGTCAACAGGGTATCTTGCCGGAATTAACGCAGGATGTGATTGAAATTTTACTGGGGAATGTCTGAATCCTGTGACAGGAAGAATAGATGTTACTGTTAGATTTGAAAATGGAATGTAGAAAGAAAAGATGGAGGAATAAAAATGGGATATAATGTAGCAATCGATGGACCGGCAGGGGCAGGGAAAAGTACAATTGCAAAGCAGGTTGCAAAAGAAAACGGATATATTTATGTAGATACCGGCGCAATGTACCGTGGATTGGCCATTCACTTTCTGAATCTTGGAATTGATCCAAAAGATACAGAAAAGATTATAGAGGCCTGCAAAGATGTGGAAGTAACGATTGGCTATGAAAGCGGAATCCAGCAGATCTATGTAAATGGAGAGAATGTTACAGCAAAGCTTCGTACAGAAGAAGTTGGAAATATGGCTTCTATGACATCTGCGATTCCGGAAGTCAGAGGAAAACTCCTGGAACTTCAGAGAACGCTTGCAAGAGAGAAGGATGTGATCATGGATGGAAGAGACATTGGTACCCATGTGCTTCCAGATGCAGATGTAAAAATCTATCTTACAGCAAGCGTAGAAATCAGAGCAAAGAGAAGATATAAAGAGCTTGTTGAAAAGGGAGTGCAGTGCGATCTGAAAGAGATAGAGAAAGATATTGAAGAAAGAGACTACCGTGATATGACAAGAAAAATCGCGCCACTGAAAAAAGCAGAGGATGCGATACTTGTTGACAGTTCGGATATGACACTGAAAGAAGTTGTAAACACGATTTCCAGATATTGTCATAGATAAATTTGCAGGAGTTGGATAGAATGAAAGTAATAAAGGCGAAATCAGCTGGATTTTGTTTCGGCGTTAAGCGTGCAGTGGATACAGTTTACGAACAGGTGAAAGAGAATCAGAATCTTCCGATCTATACGTATGGTCCGATTATCCATAATGAAGAAGTGGTGAAAGATCTGGAGCAGAAAGGTGTGATCGTCCTTCGCAGCGAAGAAGAGCTGGATACACTGGAAAGGGGAACTGTTATTATCCGCTCTCATGGGGTGGCAAAAGATGTGTATGACAGATTGGAAAGTAAGAAAATCCAGATTGTAGATGCTACGTGTCCATTTGTTAAGAAAATCCATAATATCGTGCAGAAACACAGTGAGATGGGCGAGAATATTATTATCATTGGAAATCCGGAACATCCGGAGGTTCAGGGAATTAAGGGATGGGCAGGAGATCATGTAGAGGTCTTTCAGACAAAGGAAGAAGCAGAAAATTATTCTTGTGAGCAGGGAAAAAAGATTTGTATCGTTGCCCAGACGACATTTAATTACAATAAATTTAAAGAATTAGTTGAAATTCTTGAAAAAAAGAGTTATGATGTAAGTGTTTTAAATACAATCTGTAATGCTACGAAGGAGCGCCAGACAGAAGCGCAGAGCATAGCAGAGACGGTGGATGCTATGATCGTTATTGGTGACAAACATAGTTCCAATACCCAGAAGTTATTTGAAATATGCCGCAAAGCATGTAACAATACGTACTATATACAGACACTTGGCGATTTGGATTTGAATCAATTAGGGTCAGTGGAAACGGTAGGTATTACAGCAGGGGCATCCACGCCCAACAATATAATTGAGGAGGTTCAAAATAATGTCAGAATTATCTTTTGAACAGATGTTAGAAGAGTCATTTAAAACAATTCACAATGGAGAGGTTGTCGAAGGTACAGTAATCGACGTGAAACCGGATGAGATTATCCTGAACATTGGATATAAAGCAGACGGTATCATTACAAAGAGCGAATATTCCAACGATCAGTCTCTTGACCTTACAACAGTTGTATCCGTAGGTGATACAATGACAGTTAAGGTACTGAAAGTAAATGACGGAGAGGGTCAGGTTCTTCTTACATATAAGAGACTGGCTGCAGAAAAAGGAAATGAGAGACTGCGCGAAGCATATGAAAACCACGAAGTGCTGAAAGCTACAGTTACACAGATTCTTGGCGGCGGTATTTGTACAACAGTTGATGAAGTAAGAGTATTTATCCCGGCAAGCCTTGTTTCCGATTCTTATGAGAAAGATCTCAGCAAGTATGAAGGACAGGAAATCGAATTCGTAATCAGCGAGTTCAACCCGAGAAGAAACCGTGTGATCGGTGATAGAAGACAGCTTCTTGTAGCAGAGCGTGCTGAGAAGCAGAAAGAGCTGTTCGCGAAACTCAATGTTGGTGATACAGTAGAAGGAACTGTTAAGAATGTAACAGATTTCGGAGCATTCGTTGACCTTGGTGGTGTTGACGGACTTCTTCACATCTCAGAGATGTCATGGGGAAGAGTTGACAATCCGAAGAAAGTATTCCATGTAGGAGATACACTGAAAGTTCTTGTAAAAGACATTCATGATACAAAGATTGCGCTCAGCCTGAAATTCCCAGAGACAAATCCATGGGTAAATGCAGCAGAAGATTTCGCTGTAGGTACAGTAGTTACAGGAAAAGTTGCACGTATGACAGACTTTGGTGCATTCGTAGAACTTGCACCGGGAGTTGACGCACTTCTTCATGTATCCCAGATTTCAAGAGCTCATGTTGAGAAACCATCTGATGTTCTTGCAATCGGACAGGAAATCACAGCTAAGATCGTTGATCTTAACGAAGCAGAGAAGAAGATCAGCCTGAGCATGAAAGCTCTTGAGGCTGACAACGCTGGAGAGACAGAGGAATAAGATATAAATTATTTTTTAGAAGAACCTGCCATTGGCAGGTTCTTTTTCTGTTAAAAATTCGACAAGATGTATAGCGAAAGATACAAGAATTATTACATATTTGCTAGATTTTCAGAGCGCATTCTAGTAAAATAAGTATTACAAAATTAAAATATTATTGTTGTAATGACAATGATAAAAGAAAGGAAGGAAATGAGATGGGGCTTTTGACATTTAAAGGCGGAATCCATCCAGATGATGGAAAACGTTTTTCAAAGGATCAGCCGATCAGACCTGTAGTACCTCAGGGTGAACTGGTCTATCCACTTTCACAGCATATAGGAGCACCGGCTAAACCGGTAGTTAAGAAAGGCGATTGTGTGCTGAAAGGACAGTTGATTGCTGAAGCGGGAGGATTTGTATCTTCTCCGATCTATTCATCTGTCTCCGGTAAAGTGAAAGGATTGGAACAACGTTTTAATCCAACTGGATCCCAGGTGGAGTGCATTGTTGTAGAAAACGATGGAGAGTATAAGGAAGTTGAATATGAACCGGTAAAGCCTTTGGAAGAGATGACAAGGGAAGAAATCATTAATAAGATTGGAGATGCCGGAATCGTAGGAATGGGTGGTGCAGGATTCCCTACAAAGGTAAAGCTTTCTCCGAAGGAACCGGATAAGATAGAATATATTATTGCAAACTGTGCTGAGTGTGAACCTTATATCACTGCAGATTACAGAAGAATGCTCGAGTATACAGAAGATCTTGTCAGCGGAATGAAGGTCATCCTTTCTTTATTCCCAAATGCAAGAGGTGTTTTTGCTGTAGAGGATAACAAGAAAGATTGTATTGAAAAGTTACAGAAAGCAGTTTCCGGCGATCCAAGAATTGATGTGAAAGCATTGATGACAAAATATCCACAGGGGGCAGAACGTCAGTTGATCTATGCAGTGACAAAACGAGCAATCAATTCTACCATGCTTCCGGCAGATGCAGGATGTATTGTTGATAACGTGGAGACTTTGATTGGAATCCACAATGCGGTAATCAAAGGAAAACCGTTGATGGAACGTGTTGTTACAGTGAGCGGCGATGCAGTTGAAAAACCAGGAAACTTTATGGCTCCTTTTGGAATAAACCACAGAGAGCTGGTTGAGGCAGCAGGAGGTTTGAAAGCGGAACCGCAGAAACTGATCTCCGGAGGACCGATGATGGGATTTGCCATGGTGACAATGGATGCACCGGTTACAAAGACTTCTTCCTCTATTCTGCTTTTTAAAGAAGACGTTGTGGCAAAGAGTCTTGAGACTGCATGTATTAACTGTGGAAGATGTGTGGAGATCTGTCCAAGCAGAATTATTCCATCCAGACTTGCAGACTTTTCAAAGAGAAAAGATGAGGCATCTTTTGTTGCATGGAATGGATTGGAATGTGTGGAATGTGGTTCCTGCAGTTATGTCTGTCCGGCGAAACGTCAGCTGAAACAGGCAATTGGTTCAATGCGTAAGACAGCATTGGCGAATAGAAAGAAGAAATAAGAGAGGTTGAAGTAAAGTGAACGAGAAATATAACGTATCTTCTTCGCCGCATATCCGTGATAAAGTGACAAGCAGCAACATTATGCTTTATGTTGTGATCGCACTTCTTCCGGCTACATTTTTCGGAATCTGGAATTTCCGTCATGAGAATGCCTGGATTCTTGTAGTTGTTACAACGGCAGCGGCTGTTTTATCTGAGTATCTTTATGAAAAATTAATGCATAAGCCAATTACGATCAATGATTTCAGTGCGGTTGTAACAGGACTTCTGCTCGCATTGAATCTTCCTCCGACACTCCCGTGGTGGATGGGTGTGCTTGGTGCAGTATTTGCTATCATTGTTGTGAAACAGTTGTTTGGAGGACTTGGACAGAACTTCATGAACCCTGCATTGGGAGCACGTTGTTTTCTGCTGATCTGTTTTGCAGGAAAGATGACTTATTTTGTTTACGACGGAGTGACAGGACCGACTCCTCTGGCAGAACTGAAAGCAGGAGAAACAGTGAATACATTGTCTATGCTTCTCGGAAATATCAGAGGAACAATCGGAGAGACTTCTGTAGTTGCAATTATGATCGGTGCAATGTTCCTGATTCTTATGGGTGTAATTGATCTTAGAATTCCTGGAACTTACATTGTGACATTTGTGATTTTTATCACATTGTTTGGAGGACATGGATTCGATCCTCAGTACATCACAGCGCATCTTTGTGGTGGTGGTCTGATGCTTGGAGCATGGTTTATGGCAACAGATTATGTAACATCTCCGATCACGAGCAAAGGAAAGATCCTTTTTGGAATCTGTCTTGGATGTCTGACGGGTCTGTTCCGTCTTTTTGGTGGATCAGCAGAAGGAGTTTCCTATGCGATCATCATCAGTAACCTTTTAGTTCCATTGATCGAGAAGGTTACTCTTCCAAAACCATTTGGTAAAGGAGGAGAGAAGTAATGAATAAAATTGTTAAAAACACGTTGATTCTGACAGTAATCACTGTTGTTGCAGGTCTTCTTCTCGGAGTTGTATATGGTGTGACAAAAGATCCGATCGCTAAAGCACAGGAGGAGGCAAAACAGGAAGCATTTCGTTCTGTTCTTTCAGATGCAGAGACATTTGAATCGGATACAGAATTTGATGCTGATGCAGCTTCTGCTCTTCTGAAAGAAAATGGATACACTTCAGATGATATTTCTGAGGTGGCTGAGGGAAAAGACGCTTCCGGTGAGACGGTTGGTTATGTCGTAAATGTTACATCACATGAAGGATACGGCGGAGACATTGATATTTCTGTAGGTATCAGGGAAGATGGAACAGTAACAGGTATTGAGATGCTCAGTATCAGTGAGACAGCAGGTCTTGGAATGAAAGCTAAGGAAGCAGATTTCAAAGATCAGTTTAAAGATAAGAATGTAGAAAAGTTTACATATACAAAGACAGGAGAGTCAGGAGATGACATGATCGACGCCATCAGTGGTGCTACGATCACAACCAATGCTGTGACAAATGCAGTAGACTCTGCACTTGTATATTTTCAAAATGAGTTAGGAGGCGGAAGTAATGAATAAATGTACAGAACGGCTGTATAATGGCCTTGTAAAAGAAAATCCGACCTTCGTTCTTATGCTTGGTATGTGTCCTACACTTGCGGTTACAACATCTGCGATCAACGGTGTTGGTATGGGACTTTCTACAACAGTTGTATTGATCATGTCTAACATGTTGATTTCTATGTTGAGAAAGATTATTCCGGATTCTGTCAGAATGCCGGCATTTATCGTTATTGTTGCTTCTTTCGTAACAATTGTACAGTTCCTGATGGAAGGATTCGTTCCAAGCCTTTATGATTCACTTGGACTTTATATTCCTCTGATCGTTGTAAACTGTATCATCCTCGGAAGAGCAGAAAGTTATGCTTCAAAGAATCCGGTTCTTCCTTCTATCTTTGATGGAATCGGTATGGGACTTGGATTTACTGTGGGTCTTACAGCAATCGGTATTGTCAGAGAACTGATCGGTGCAGGTAAAATCTTTGATATCCGTGTTATGCCGGAATCTTACGAGCCACTGACAATCTTCATCCTTGCACCGGGAGCATTCTTTGTCCTTGCAGGTCTTGTTGCTTTACAGAATAAAGTAAAGAACAATATGGCAAAGAAAGGAAAGAAGGTTCCGGAGACAGTCGGATGCGGAGAAGGCTGTGCAAGCTGCGGGAATGCTTCATCCTGCAGTGGAAAGATCTTCCCGACAGGCGAAGAAGACGCAAAGAACGAATAAAGGAGGGGACAGAAAGTGAAAGAATTATTATTAATTGCAGTTGGTTCAGCATTTGTAAATAATGTTGTCCTGAGCCAGTTTCTTGGTATATGTCCGTTCCTCGGTGTATCCAAGAAGGTGAAGACTGCTGCCGGAATGGGTGGAGCGGTTGTATTCGTTATTACGATCGCATCTTTTGTAACTGGATTGATCTATAAGTTTATTCTCGGAAATCCAAATATCATGGGAGGAGAATTATCTTACCTGAATACGATTGTATTTATTCTTGTTATCGCAGCACTTGTACAGTTTGTAGAGATGTTCTTAAAGAAAGTGATGCCATCATTATACAATGCGCTCGGTGTATATCTTCCGCTGATCACAACGAATTGTGCAGTTCTCGGAGTAGCACTGACAAACGTACAGAATGGCTACTATGATGACATGAGTGCAGGTATGGGGCTTCTCACAGGTGTCGTAAATGGATTTGCTACAGCTGTCGGATTCCTTGTATCAATTGTGCTGATGGCCGGAATTCGCGAGAAGATTGAATACAATGATATCAGTGAGTCATTTCAGGGGACTCCGATCGTGCTTGTTACAGCAGGACTGATGGCAATTGCATTTTTCGGATTCTCGGGATTAATTTAGGAGGAAGAGCAAATGAGTATGACAGGAATTATTTTGGCGGCAGTAGTCGTCGGTGGAACCGGTTTATTCATCGGTGTTTTCCTCGGAATCGCAGGTAAGAAGTTTGCTGTAAAAGTAGATGAACGTGAAGAAGCGATTTTAGGCGTTCTCCCGGGAAATAACTGTGGTGGATGCGGTTATGCAGGTTGTTCAGGACTTGCAGCTGCAATCGTAAAAGGTGAAGCAGAAGTCAGTGGATGTCCGGTTGGTGGGGCACCTGTTGCTGCAAAGATCGGTGATATCATGGGTGTTGCAGCAGGCACACAGGAGAGACAGACCGCTTTTGTAAAATGTGCCGGAACCTGCGAAAAAGCAATTTTAGATTATGATTACACAGGTATTCAGGATTGTACGATGGCAAGCATGATGCAGAATGGAGGAGCAAAGGGATGTAATTCAGGATGTCTTGGATTCGGTTCTTGTGTTGCTGCCTGTCCATTTGATGCAATTCATGTAGTAGATGGAATTGCTGTTGTTGACAAAGAAGCATGTAAAGCATGTGGAAAATGTATTGCAGCATGTCCAAAACACCTGATCGAGCTGATTCCATATGAGCAGAAGACATTTGTACGCTGTAATTCCAATGCAAAAGGAAAAGTACAGCTGACAATCTGTCAGGCCGGATGTATCGGATGTCGTCTCTGTGAGAAGAACTGTGAAGCAGGAGCAATCACTGTAACGAATTTCCTTGCACATATCGATGCAGATAAATGTACAGAGTGTGGTGTTTGTGTAGAAAAATGCCCGAGAAAGATTATTACGTTACGTTAATAATACGACAGGATTTTATTGAAAAAAGAGATCAGAAAAGGAAGCTGAAGATTTAAAATGATCAGCTTCCTTTTCTTTAGTTATCAATATCAGTGATTAAATCGACAGAGTCACTGCTTTTATAAATCGTATTGTCATCGGTAATAAATACAGCCTCTATATTATCCATACTTCGGATAAGTTTTAATCCTTCATCCAGTCCAAGCGCATAACAGGTTGTGCTTAAGGCATCCCCGTCAACCGATTTGTCAGAGATGATTGTGACCTGGTTTAAGTTATTTTCTATTGGATATCCTGTAGAAGGGTCAAGGATATGATGGTAAATCTTTCCGTCTTTCTTAAAGTACCGTTCGTAATTTCCGGAAGATACGATGGACTTATCAGATACCGGAAGAACCGCCATAACTGTCCCGTCTTCTGCAAATGGTTTCTGGATACCGATCCGGAAGTTGGAACCATCCGTTTTTCCACCGAGTGTCAGTATGTTACCACCGAGATTGATATAGGCATGTTCTATTCCTTCTTCTACAAGATAATTCTTTACCTGATCTGCAATATAGCCTTTGGCGATACCACCCAGATCAATCTTTGCATAAGGATCTGACATGGTTACCGTTGTTCCGTTGACCTCTATAGTTTTATAATTGATATGAGTAACTGCTTCGGACAGCTGCTCTGCGTCAGGGATGCTATGATCCGCATTATCGTGAAAATTCCAAAGATCACTGGCAGAAGCGATTGTGATATCAAATTTTCCTCCGGAAAGATCCCCATAATATTTTCCAAGTTTAATTAAATCAGCAGTTTCTTTCGATACAGAAACGGAGGCACCTTGTGCCTGATTGATCTGACTGATTTCACTGGAATCGATCGTAGGACTTAAGAGTTGTTCATATTTCTCACAGATATCTTTGCAGCCATCCATGATCTTAGAATCTGCTCCCCAGACTTCAATCTTAACAACGGTGTCGAAATAGGTTCCTGTCATAGAAAGCGACTGTGACTGATCTTTTGTGGAACATCCGGTCAGCAGAAAAGAAAATGTAAGGAAACAAGCCAGTATTTTTTTGTGTTTCATAAAATCTCCGTTCTTAATATAAATGAATGATGTGTTTATTATAACGAGGTTTGAATAAAAATACAATCGAACATGTGGTTGCATTCAAAATATGGTTGTGCTATGATGAATTAGCAAAACCATTATGGAAGAAAGATGGTGCGGAATGAAGAAGAATGACTGGATACTTGCAGCAGCTATTTTTTTTGTAGCTGTTTTAACGATTGGTTTACAGCTTTTAAAAACTACAGATGAATACAGTGAAGTAGAGATTCAGGTAAATGGCGAGTTGTATGGAAGATACCGCTTGGAACAGGATCAGGAAATTGATGTAAATGATAAGAATAAAGTACTCATAAAGGACAGAAAGGTTCGTATGGAAGATGCTGACTGTCCGGATCAGATTTGTGTAAACCACAGAGCAATTTCAAGAGATGGGGAAAGTATAATCTGCCTGCCGAATCAGACTATAGTAACGATCCGTGGCGGAGAGGAACCGGAGGTGGATGAGATTGCACGGTAGAAAAGTAGCGATATTTGGCGTATTTACAGCATTGGCATTGATTTTTAGCTATGTGGAACTTTTGATTCCGATTAATTTCGGAATACCGGGAGCAAAACTTGGTCTGGCGAATCTTATGACAGTTCTTGTTCTGTACAAGATGGGGATAAAAGAGGCACTGGCACTTTCCGTGACAAGGATTATTTTATCGGGCTTCATGTTCGGAAATCTGTTTGGTATTCTATATAGTTTATCAGGAGGACTTTTGAGTTTCCTTGTTATGGTTCTCCTTAAGAAATCAGACAGGTTCAGTGTTGCCGGAGTCAGTATTGGTGGAGGTACAGCACATAATATCGGGCAGCTTCTTGTTGCAATGGTTGTTGTACAGACATATCAGGTGGGGTATTATCTGCCGGTTTTGTTAGTGGCAGGAGAAGTGACCGGGCTGCTGATCGGACTTGTGGCAAAAGAAGTTTTAAAAAGGATCCAGGGAATTTCTCTGGTATAATTATTATGGAAGCGTTGCGGTTTTGGTGCAGCGGGAAAAGGATAGAGGAAGATGATATCATATATTAGAGGTGAACTGGCAGCAGTCCAGGAGCAGAAAGCGATTGTGGAAGCGGGTGGAATCGGATACGGAATTTATATGTCGCAGCAGACATTATCCATGCTTCCGGCAGTTGGGGAAGAAGTGAAAATTCATACATATCTCAACGTGCGTGAGGATGCAATGCAATTATATGGATTTCTAACAGGCGAAGATCTTCAGGTTTTCAGACTGTTGATCGGTGTCAGCGGGATCGGACCGAAAGCCGGGTTGAATATTCTTTCCTGCCTTTCTCCGGATGAACTTCGTTTTGCCGTGCTGGCCGGAGATGTAAAAACAATTTCATCAGCTCCTGGAATTGGGAAGAAGACCGCGGAAAAGCTGATTCTGGAGTTGAAAGATAAGATGAGCATTGAGGATGTTCTGGAACAGGCAGCACATGGCAGTGAACAGTCAAAAGAAATTGAGGCGACAGATACCGGAATGCAGGCGGAAGCGGTACAGGCACTGACAGCACTTGGTTATGGAAGTGCAGAGAGTTTACGTGCAGTGAAGAAGGTATCTGTTGATTGTGCGAGTGTAGAAGATCTTTTGAGAGAAGCGTTAAAGAATCTGCTCTGAACAGTTACAAAATTTGAAGTAAAGAGTTATGAAATGAGAGGTCGGTTATGGCGAAGAGAATTATAACGACAGAGAATCTGGAAGAAGACAGTAAGATAGAGGGACAGTTAAGGCCGCAGCTTTTATCAGAATATATTGGACAGGAGAAAGCAAAGAAGACGCTTAGTATTTATATAGAAGCAGCGAAAGCAAGGGGCGAAGCACTGGATCATGTGCTGTTTTACGGACCGCCGGGGCTTGGTAAGACAACACTGGCAGGAATCATAGCGAATGAGATGGGTGTAAATATGAAGATTACTTCCGGACCGGCAATAGAGAAACCAGGCGAGATGGCTGCAATTCTGAATGGTCTGCAGGAACATGACGTATTATTCGTGGATGAGATTCACAGACTTAACCGTCAGGTGGAAGAAGTGCTTTACCCGGCAATGGAAGATTATGCGATCGACATTATGATCGGAAAGGGACCGGGAGCAAGGTCTGTTCGTCTGAATCTTCCCAAATTTACGCTGGTTGGGGCAACAACAAGAGCAGGAATGCTTACAGCACCGCTCAGAGACCGTTTTGGTGTAGTACATCATTTGGAGTTATATAATGAAGAAGAGTTGAAGACGATCATTCTGCGTTCTGCACATGTTCTAGGTGTAGAGATTGAAGACGAAGGTGCTATGGAACTTGCCAGAAGATCAAGGGGAACACCGCGACTTGCGAACCGTCTGCTGAAAAGAGTGCGTGACTTTGCACAGGTGAAATATGATGGTGTGATCACAAAAGAAGTAGCAAATTATGCATTGGATCTTCTTGATGTGGATAAATTCGGATTAGATCATATTGATCGTAACATTCTGATCACAATGATTGAGAAGTTCCAGGGAGGACCGGTAGGACTTGAGACACTTGCCGCATCGATTTCAGAAGATGCAGGCACATTAGAAGATGTTTACGAACCGTATTTGTTGAAAAATGGATTCATTCAGAGGACTCCAAGAGGTCGTGTTGTAACAGAATTAGCTTACCAACATCTTGGAATTCCGAGAGAAGTATAGAAATTCTGAAAAAATAGTTGGTTTTTGAGGATAAATAGTCTATAATAGAAGAATAGAAACTCGAGGAGGAAGCTATGAGTTCAGCAAAACATTTTACAGAAGTATTAATCGGAGGAAAAGTCTATACTCTCAGTGGCTTTGAAGGAGAAGAGTATCTGCAGAAAGTATCTTCCTATCTTAATCATAAAATCACAGAATGTACGAACAGTGAAGGATACAGAAAACAGAGTGCAGACACAAGGAATGTCCTTCTTGCACTTAATATTGCAGATGATTATTTTAAAGCAAAGAAACAGGGAGATTCCCTGGAAAGCGATATCGAGCTCAAAGATAAAGAGATGTATGATCTGAAGCATGAATTGATTTCAGCCCAGATCAAACTTGAGAATGCTGAGAAAGAGCTTGCAAAGATGAAAGAAGAGAATAATGACCTTCAGATGCAGATTGTTAAGCTCGAGACAGAGATGAAAAACCGAAGAAGGTAAATGAGAAAAGCTGTCACTTTGGCAGCCTTTTTCATTTACGCGAACAACGAGCCAAAGTCCGTGCTTGCACGAGACCTTGGCGACTGTCGCGATAACTTGAGAAACTCGCGGAGCGTGTTTCTCATAGTTTACGCGAATTATGTGAACATAATAATAAAGAGAAGGATAATGACAGAAGAATGAGAAAAGACCGACAGGTGGAGATTTTGGCTCCGGCGGGATTCTTTGCATGTTTTCAGGCAGCAATGAATGCAGGTGCAGATGCTGTTTATGCGGCAGGAGCACGTTTTGGAGCAAGAGCATATGCAAACAATTTTACACAGGGTGAGCTGATCGAAGCAATTGAGCGTGCTCATATTTATGGGAAGAAGTTTTATCTTACAGTAAATACATTATTAAAAGATCATGAGATTGCAGAACTGTATGATTATCTGGCACCATTATATGAGAAAGGTTTGGATGCGGTGATCGTTCAGGATACGGGTGTATTCCAATTTATCAGAAGCAATTTTCCGGATCTTGATATCCATGCGAGTACACAGATGACAATCACTGGTGCGGCAGGAGCGAAGTTTTTAGAGAGTCAGGGGGCGGCAAGAGTTGTCCCGGCAAGAGAGCTTTCGTTGGAAGAAGTTCGACAGATTCATGAAACAACGGACCTTGAAGTAGAGTGTTTTGTTCATGGAGCACTTTGCTATTGTTACTCCGGACAGTGTCTGATGAGTAGTGTGATTGGCGGTCGAAGTGGAAATCGTGGTCAATGTGCACAGCCATGCAGACTTCCTTATGCAGTAGATGGTCAGAAAAAATATTTTCTTAGCCTGAAGGACATCTGTACATTGGAGTTAATTCCGGAACTGGTTGAGGCTGGGATTGACTCATTTAAGATAGAAGGACGCATGAAGAAACCGGAATATGTGGCAGCAGTAACAGCTATGTATCGAAAATATGTGGATTTGTATTTGAAAAGAGGGAAAAGTGGTTATGCGGTGAAACCGGAAGACCGCGAAAACCTGATGGATCTTTATAATCGCGGTGATTCAGATACCGGATATTATAAGCAGCATAATGGAAAAGAAATGCTGGCGTTGGATCGTCCGAATCATGCCGGAGTAGCAGCCGCCAGATGTCTGTCGCAAAATGGACGTGAGGTAACAGCTCAGGCTTTGACAGATCTACATGCGCATGATGTTCTTGAAATCGGTAGCGGGAAAGATAATTATACACTTGGCAAGAAGATCACAAAGGGAGAGAAGTTACGTTTTCTTGTGCCGAAGGGGATGCGTTTTAAAGAAGGCTTTGTTTTTAGAAGAATTCGAAATGAAGAACTGATTGAGAGTCTGGATCAGAAATACAGGAAAGAAGACCGGCAGGAGGAGATTTATGGATTTTTGAGCCTTCAGGTTGGATATCCGGCATCTTTTACGGTCTGCTGCAGGGAATTTTCTTATACAGCATATACAGAACATGCGGTTGAACGTGCACAGAAGCAGCCATTAGAAGAGACAAGGATTCGCACACAGCTTGCGAAGACAGGTGGTACACTATTTTTCCTGAAAGATCTGGAAATATCTATGGATCAGGATGCATTTCTTCCGATGCAGCAGATGAATAGTTTAAGAAGAGCAGCACTGGATGGATTGAGAAGAGAGATCGCAACTGCTTTTTACAGGGAATGCAATCCTTTAACGACACAGGTAGAAACATTTAAAGAAGAGACAGGAAATGGAAATCTGAACAGATATTCTGTGTTTATTGAAACAGAGGAACAGTTAGAGGCCGTGTTCAGCTTTTTGAATCAGAAAGAGGAACTTTATGGACAGGGAACTCAAAGAATTGGCCGGATTGCATTAGATTTCCGGTTGTTTGGCACAGGTTTTTCAGACACACATGTCAGAGACAGGATTGGTTTTTGGAGAAAAAGCGGAGTTGAATTGTATCTGGTATTTCCACATATTTTCAGAGAGAATGCGCAGGAATGGTTTGGAAGACAATTTGAAAACTTTAATCAATTGCCAATTGACGGCGTCGTTATTCGAAATTTTGAAGCCTTCTTTTTCTTAAAAGAAAGAGGATTTGACAAAAAGATTATATTAGACCATAATCTATATATCTTTAATCAGTATGGCAAAGAATTTTGGAAACAGCAAAAAGTTGAGGATTTTACAGCTCCGTTGGAGCTTAACAGCAGAGAATTAAGAGAACTTGATATCAGAAACGGTGAACTTCTTGTTTACGGAAGAATTCCGGTTATGGTATCTGCACAGTGTATTGAGGGAACAACTTCTGGCTGTTCTAAGAAACCGGGAGTACGAGTGCTTCAAGACAGAAGAGACGAAAAATTCTTTGCGCGTAACTATTGTGATCTCTGTTATAATGTGATTTATACGGAAAATCCGATCAATCTAAGACAGGAATGGGATAGAGTGAATGAATTGTATCCAAAGATGCGCCGTATCCAGTTTACTCTGGAAGATAAAGAACAGACAGAAACAGTTCTGAATACATTTTTTGTAACAGATGAAAAAACTGTTGCCAGAGGAAAAGAAGATACAGATTTTACAACAGGACATTTCAACAGAGGAATTATTTGAAGCAGGTGAAATATGGCTAATATTATTATTCAGATATCAAAATACCTTATCATCATCTTGATGGCGGCATATACTTTTTCCTGTTTTTCAATCTTTACGAGAAGTTATGAAGATGAGGAAAACAAAGTATTGATCCGTCAGGAAGTACTTCTATTTATGATACAGATCACTGCATTTATTGTAATGTATTTTGCAACGCAGGATCTGAGGATGATGTTCATATATGGTGCACTGGCAGTGATTGTGATGGCAGTCATCTTATTATACAATCTGATCTACCCGAATGTTTCGAGACTGGTTGTCAATAATATGTGTATGTTGATCACAGCGGGAATGATCATGATCACAAGGCTTTCCGCACAGAGTAAGTCTCCTTATGGAATTGCAATCCGTCAGCTGGTATTTGTTGTTGTTGGTATTGTTTTTGGTCTTATTGTTCCGGTTCTGATCCGGAAGATGACTTTCCTGGAGAACTGGACTTATATCTATGCAGCAGTTGGGGGAGCAGCACTTCTCATCGTTGCATTGTTTGCAGCAACGCTTGGAGGGGCAAAGCTGAGTTTCAATATAGGACCTGTGAGTCTGCAGCCTTCTGAGTTTGTTAAGATTCTGTTTGTATTTTTTGTAGCAGCAAGCCTGAATAAATCGACAGAATTTAAGAATGTTGTTGTTACGACTGCGATAGCGGCAGCACATGTTCTGATCCTTGTATTGTCAACAGATCTGGGAGCTGCATTAATCTACTTTATTGTGTATCTGATCATGCTATATGTTGCGACAAGGCAGCCGTTATATGCAATTGCAGGTGTGGCAGCAGGGTGTGGAGCTGCAGTGGTTGGATATCATCTGTTTTCCCACATTAAGGTCAGAGTTGCGGCATGGCAGGATCCGTTTGCAGCTTATAGCGAAGGAGGGTATCAGATTGCCCAGTCGTTGTTTGCGATTGGAAGTGGCGGCTGGTTTGGAACAGGGTTATTCCGTGGTCAGCCGGATACGATTCCAGTTGCAGAGACGGATCTGATCTTCTCTGCAATGACAGAAGAAATGGGACTGATTTTTACACTGTGTCTGATCCTTGTATGCGTCAGCTGTTATGTGATGTTTTTGAATATTGCGATGGAATTGCGTAATTTCTTCTATAAATTAGTAGCACTTGGTCTGGGAACCTGCTATATTTTTCAGGTATTTCTGCAGATCGGAGGAGTGACAAAGTTCATTCCGTTAACCGGAGTAACACTTCCATTCGTCAGTTATGGTGGAAGTTCTCTGTTAAGTACGATGATCATGTTTGGGATTATTCAGGGGCTCTACATTGTCAGAGAAGATGAAGAAGCAGAAGAAGAGCATCAGATTGAGATGCAGCGCGCAAGACAGAGAAACCGCAGCAGGCAGAATGAAAGACGCCGCCAGAGCAGTTCGAATGCAAAATCAGGAAGATCCCGTCAGGATGGACGTGACAGACGAAGAGAATATGATGGAGATAACAGAGACAGAGCAAGACAAAGAGAAAGGGATTTAAGAAATGAATCGGGAAGAACGACCGGTAAGAAAACAACAAAAAGCAGACCGAGATTCGAGGATGTCCCGGAACAGCGGCAGCAAAGACAGCGGAGAACGCGTTCGGAACAAAGAGTTCGCTAGAGTCACTTACTTTTTCGTGATTCTCTTTATCGCGTTGATGGGATATCTTGTATATTTTATGGTCGTGCGGGCAAAACTTGTAGTGAACAGTCCATATAATCAGAGGCAGGATGCTTATGCAGATACGATTATACGAGGAAGCATTGTTGATAAGAATGGAAATGTGCTTGCACAGACAGTCGTTGGGGATGATGGATCAGAGACGAGAGAGTATCCTTATGGAGAAGTGTTTGCTCATGTGATCGGATACAGTAATTCCAAACTTGGAACTACGGGCCTGGAATCGGTAGAGAATTTTGAGCTTCTGACATCAAATGCATTCTTTCTTGAAAAACTGCAGAATGAATTCAGTGAAAAGAAGAATCGAGGAGATACAGTTGTAACAACATTGGATGCAAATCTGCAGCAAGCGGCTTATGATGCGCTTGGATCAAACAAAGGTGCGGCAATCGTAATGGAGGCGAGTACGGGAAAGATTCTCGCCATGGTTTCCAAACCGGTATATGATCCGAATAATATTTTAAGTGACTGGTCAGAGTTGAATTCAGATGAAGAAAACAGTCCGCTGTTGAATCGTGTGACACAAGGATCTTATGCTCCGGGATCGACGTTTAAAGTGGTTACAACACTTGCTTTTATGCGTCAGAACAGTGATTATCCGAATTATACATATGATTGTAATGGAGAGATTTCACAGGGAGATATTACAATTCACTGCTTTAATGGAAATGCACATGGCTCAGAGGATCTGAGAAGTTCCTTTGCAAATTCCTGTAATTCATCTTTTGCCAATATTGGTCTTGGTCTGGATCTGACGCAATACCGTCAGACGGCGGAAGATTTATTGTTCAATAAATCGCTTCCGGGTGTACTGAATACAGCGAAGAGCTCCTTTGCACTGGATCAGAATTCCAGTGAGGGAGAAGTAATGATGACGGCAATGGGACAGGGAAAGACAACCGTAAGTCCATATCATATGGCACTGATTGCCGAGGCAGTGGCGAACGGTGGAATCATGATGCAGCCATATCTTGTGGAAAGTGTGACGAATTATACGGGCTCCCAGATACGAAAGAATGTTCCGAAAAGTTATAAGAAGGTCATGACATCGGATGAAGCTGCACAATTGAAAGAGTATATGACAGCTGTTGTAGAGGAAGGAACAGGATCCGTCTTAAAAGGAAGATCCTATACTGCTGCAGGAAAAACGGGAACAGCAGAGTACAGTATGTCAGATGGAGAAAAGACACATTCCTGGTTTATGGGATTTACAAATGTGGATAATCCGGATCTGGTAATCAGTGTGATCACAGAAGGTTCGGATGGAAGTTCCAGCGGAAAAGCAGTGGCAATCGCCGGGGATATTTTAGACGCCTATTACAACTAATGGGAGGAGAAAAGATGCAGACAAAATTTTTCTGTGATTTATATGTCAGCGAAGGCTGGGAAAAGAAAAAACTGAAATTAATAAAAAAATTGCAGAAAAATAAACTGCAGCCTTCAGTCTATGTAATTATGCTTTCACAGGGAAAGCAGAACCATTTAGAATATTATTCGTCTCTTCTTTTAAAACAACATATATTTGACAATGCATCTTTATTTATTGTTGGAATTGCGAATGGGTATGATGGCGCATTGAGTCTGATCGAAAGGATTGCGGAAGAAGCATATGAGAAGACGGGAGAGGTAAACTTGAGAAAGTTCCTTTTGGATCGTCAGGAAGAGTTTGAGAAAAAGGAGATTCGAAGCGTATGATACATATCCTGTTTCTTATACTGAAAATAATTGGATGGATTCTTCTTTTTTTGCTCGTAATTTTACTCTTACTGATTTTAACAATCTTGTTTTATCCGGTGAGATACAGATTTTCTGCAAAAGGGAAGAATACACTTGATACCCTTGTGGCATATGGAAAGGTCAGTTGGCTGTTTCATCTGATTTCCGGATCAGCGTCTTATGAACATGGAGAATTAAAATGGAAGCTTCGTCTTGCCTGGAAGAAATTTGACAGTTCAAAAGAGGAACAAAAGGAAACGTCAGAGAAGCCGGCGGTTCCTGAGCCGTTGGAAAAAGAACCTTTGGAAGGTAAGAAGACGGAAGTAAAGAATAATCCACCGGAAAAAGATGTGAAAATTGAGAAAGCATCAGAAAAAGAGCCAGAGATAAAAAGAGAGTCAGAGACAGAAAAGACGAAAGTTCGAGAGGAGCGCAGGCCCGAAAACGTACAGACGGAATCTAAATTGGAAAAAATCAAATATACATTTCAGAAACTCTGTGGTACTATAAAAAAAGCAGGAGAGAAAAAAGAATTTCTGACCGCTTTTTTAACTTATGAGAAACATCAACGGGCATTCGAGGCAGTGAAGAAAGAACTATGCCATCTGTTACATGTTCTGAAGCCTAAAAAGCTTCAGACGAATGTTACATTTGGATTCAGTGATCCTTCCTGGACAGGATATATGTTAGCTTTTCTGGGGAGTATTTACGGACTGATTGGTGAGTATGTTCAGATTCAGCCGGATTTTGAAGAACGAAAGCTGGAGGGGAATGCATCTGCAGAAGGGAAGATCCGGGTTATTTACTTTGCTGTTCCTGCATGGAAGCTATTCTGGAATAAAGATGTGAAGATTACCTACAAACACATTAGAAAATATATAAAATGAGAGGAGTCAGGATTATGGCAGACGGAAACAAATTTAAAGAAACAGTAGAATCACTCTTTCAGGGAATGGACAGCGTTGTTTCATCAAAGACAGTTGTCGGAGATGCGATCCATATCAATGGAACAATCATTCTTCCATTGGTAGATGTTTCTTTTGGTATTGGAGCAGGTTCTTTTAACGCTGAAAAGAAAGACAGAGCAGGCGGTGGAATCGGTGGAAAGATCACACCGAGTGCTGTGATCGTTATTCAGGATGGAAAGACGAAACTTGTGAATATCAAGAATCAGGATACAATTACAAAACTTTTGGATATGGTACCTGATGTGGTAGACCGTTTTACATCAAAAGATGAAAAATTAACAGAAGAAGATGTAGCAGATATTCTGGATGCAGAATAAAATAGTTACTAGAATATAGAAAATATTGGGAGCAGTATTGTGAAGAAAGTTTTTGGATTTGCATTGTTTTGGTTTGCAGCAGGAATGATCGTCATGATGCTGCTTTCTGATGTCTTATGGGGAACTGTGATCGCAATTACCGGTATTGTACTGGCATATTGTTTGTTCTGCAGATAAAAAAAGAACTTTATCCGAAGAAACAGATAAAGTTCTTTATACCGTGTCATATTGAATCATCAAACGAGAATTAAGCACGCTCAACGAGTCCTGATCTCAGGCAAGAAGTACAAACGTACATTTTCTGAGAACCGCCCTCTGTCTTAACTCTTACAGACTTCACATTTGATTTCCACATTTTTGGTGATCTTCTATGAGAGTGGCTTACATTGTTTCCAAAATGAGCACCCTTTTCACAAATAGCACATTTAGCCATGACTGCACCTCCTAACAATCTAAACTGGTCTTTTAGACTCATAACAATGATATTCTATCAGAAACTTTCGAGTAATGCAAGTGTTATTTTAAAAAAATCAAAACTGTATTGTAAAAAACAAAAAGTAATAGTATAATAGTCATGTTATATATGGAAAGAACCTATAGAATTGGAGGGAATATATGATGAAGGGAAGTATGAGTACAGATCTTGGAATCATTACAATCAATCCTGAAGTCATTGCAAAATATGCAGGCTCAATGGCAATTGAGTGCTTTGGCATAGTAGGAATGGCAGCAGTTAATATGAAAGATGGCCTTGTGCATCTTTTGAAAAGAGAAAGCCTGACAAGGGGAATTCATGTTGAGATCACAGAAGATAATGTAATTACGCTTGATTTTCATGTGATCGTTTCCTATGGAGTGAATATTCTTTCAGTTTCTGACAACCTTATGAATAATGTAAAATATAAGGTAGAAGAATTTACTGGTATGAAAGTAGATAAGATCAACATCTTCGTTGAAGGTGTCAGAGTGATAGATTAAGGAGGAACAATTGTGGCTGTTAAAACGATAAACACCGAATTGCTTCAGAAGATGTTTCTTGCGGGAGCAGCGAATCTTGAGGCAAAGAAGGAGTTCATTAATGAATTGAACGTATTTCCGGTGCCGGATGGTGATACAGGAACAAATATGACACTGACGATCCTGTCAGCGGCAAAAGAAGTAAAGGCGCTGGAGAATCCTGATATGGTGGCGATTGCAAAAGCAATTTCTTCAGGCTCTCTTCGTGGAGCAAGAGGTAACTCCGGAGTTATCTTGTCCCAGCTTCTTCGTGGCTTTACAAAGGAGATCAGGGAACATAAAGAGATTGACACAATTACACTTGCGAAGGCATGTGAACGTGCAACTGCAACTGCTTATAAGGCTGTTATGAAGCCGAAGGAAGGAACAATTCTTACTGTAGCAAAGGGAGCATCCCAGAAAGCGGCAGAGCTTGCAGAGACAACAGAAGATCTGGATACATTTATTTTAGAAGTGATCAACTATGCGCAGGAAGTTCTTGAAAAGACACCGGAGATGCTTCCGGTATTAAAAGAGGCGGGCGTAGTAGATTCCGGTGGACAGGGACTTCTGGAAGTGATGCGTGGTGCATACGATGCATTCCAGGGAAAAGAGATTGATTATTCTGCAATCGAGGCAAGTGCCGGCACAAAGATGGTGAAGCCTTCTGAACAGGCGGAAACAGAGATTAAATTCGGATATTGTACAGAGTTTATCATCATGCTGGAAAAAGAATTCACAGCGAAAGATGAGACAGAGTTCAAAGCATATCTGGAGTCTATCGGAGATTCCATCGTATGCGTAGCGGATGATGATATTGTTAAGATTCACGTGCACACGAATGATCCGGGACTTGCAATCCAGAAAGCTCTGACATACGGACAGCTCTCACGTATGAAGATTGATAATATGAGAGAAGAGCATCAGGAGAGATTGATCAAAGATGCGGAGAAGCTGGCTGCACAGCAGGCTGAAGCGAAAAAGGCGGAGCCGCGCAAAGAAGTCGGATTTATTGCAGTTTCTATCGGAGAAGGAATGAATGAGATTTTCCGTGAGCTTGGTGCTGACTACATTATTGAAGGCGGTCAGACAATGAATCCAAGTACAGAAGACATGCTCAATGCGATCGATCAGGTGAACGCAGAACATATTTTTATCCTTCCGAACAACAAGAACATTATTCTTGCTGCCAATCAGGCGCAGACGCTGACAGAGGATAAGGATATTATTGTTGTGCCTTCCAAGACAGTTCCGCAGGGAATTACTGCGATCATTAACTATATGCCGGATGCAGACGCACAGACGAATCTGGAAGCAATGATCGAAGGAATTGGAAATGTGAAGACAGGACAGGTTACTTATGCAGTCCGTGATACACACATTGATGACAAAGAGATCCATGAGGGAGATATCATGGGAATCGGAGACAGTGGAATTCTTGCTGTCGGACAGTCTGTGGAAGAGACAACAAAAGAGATGCTTGCACAGCTGGTGGATGAAGACACAGAGCTGATCAGCCTGTATTATGGTCAGGATGTACAGGAAGAGAGTGCAGAGAACTTTGCACAGGAGATTGAAGATTTATATCCGGATGTAGATGTTGATGTACATTTCGGTGGACAGCCAATCTACTATTATGTACTTTCTGTTGAATAAGGAGAACTGTCAGTAAAGAGACAGAACAGCAGTACTGTATTAAAATCAGGAACAGACCGGGACATTTGGGAAAAGTGTTCCGGTTATTTTGTTTAGGAGACAGACATAAATGAGTAAAAAAGCAGGAGTTGGAACAATCAAAGGTGTAGGCGAAAAAACGGAGAAACTCTTCGAAAAAATCGGAGTTTACACAGTGGATGACCTGATTCATTATTATCCGAGAGGGTATGAGATTTTTGGAGAACCGGTTCCAATCAGTGAAGTGGAGGAAGGAAAAGTCTGCACGATCTGCGGCAGTGTTTTTGGGCGTGTGCAGGTTTCACCAGGAAAAGGAAGACAGATCACGACTGCATATTTAAAGGATCTGACAGGAACAATAAAGGTAATCTGGTTTCGAATGCCGTTTTTGAGAAATACACTTGGGCGAAAAGGAGCAGTTGTTCTCCGCGGCAGGGTTGTGAAGAAAAGAGATTCCCTTGTGATGGAACATCCGGAAATTTACGATCCGGCAGTCCGTTATCAGGAAAAGATCAACACCATGCAGCCTGTTTATGGATTGACAGCAGGTCTGACAAACAATGCAGTAATCAAAGCACTACGTCAGGCATTAGAACAGGTGCGGGAACAGGATGACTTTCTTCCGGATGAATTTACGAAGAAATATCATTTCCGGCCTTATGAACAATCTGTGCGGGAGATGCATTTCCCGGAGAATAAAGAAGCATTTCTTGCGGCAAGACAACGATTCGTTTTTGAAGAATTTCTTGTTTTTATTCTTTCTCTGCGCCAAATTAAAAATACACAGGACAGGATGAAGAACGGATTCCATTTTGAAGATCAGCCTCAAATCAGCGAATTCCTGAGACAACTGCCGTATGAACTGACGGCTGCGCAGCTGCGGGTATGGGATGATATGCAGAAAGACATGAAAAGTCAATATGTTATGTCCAGACTTGTTCAGGGAGATGTTGGATCAGGTAAAACAATCGTAGCAGTTCTTGGATTACTGTTTGCAGGATTGAACGGCTATCAGGGAGCGTTAATGGCACCGACAGAGGTACTTGCAAGACAGCATTTTGAAAATATCAAAGACATGTTGGAACAGTATCAGATCCCACTGCGGGCAGAACTTTTGACCGGATCTATGAAAGCAAAAGAAAAGAGAGAAGCTTATGCCCGGATTGAGAGTGGGGAATCATCAATTATTATAGGAACACACGCATTGATCCAGGAGAAAGCAATCTATCATAATCTGGCACTTGTGGTGACGGATGAACAGCATCGTTTTGGAGTAAAACAAAGAGAAATGCTTGCAGGTAAAGGAAACCTGCCACACATTCTCGTAATGAGTGCGACACCGATCCCGAGAACACTTGGAATTATTCTTTATGGTGATCTGGATATTTCCGTGATCGATGAGCTCCCGAAGAACCGTCTTCCGATCAAAAACTGTGTTGTGGATACAGGATACCGTCCGAAGGCCTATGAATTCATAAGAAAACAGGTAGCACAAGGACGTCAGTGCTATGTGATCTGTCCGATGGTTGAAGAAAGTGAAGCAATGGAAGCGGAAAATGTTATCGATTATTGCGAGATGCTTTCAGAAACGTTGGGAGATTCAATCAATGTCAGCTTTCTGCATGGAAAGATGAAGGAAAAAGAGAAAGATGAAGTGATGAATGCATTTGGAAAAAATGAAATCCAGGTGCTTGTTTCAACAACAGTTGTTGAAGTGGGAATTGATGTGCCGAATGCGACAGTAATCATGATCGAAAATGCAGAACGTTTCGGGCTGGCGCAGCTTCATCAGTTGAGAGGAAGGGTTGGTCGTGGAAAGTATCAGTCCTATTGCATTTTCATGACAGCATCGAAATCAAAAGAAACGAAGGAACGGTTAGATATCCTGAATCATTCAAATGACGGTTTCTTTATTGCAAGTGAAGATCTCCGACTGCGTGGCCCGGGTGATCTTTTTGGAATCCGGCAGAGTGGCGTGCTTGATTTTAAAGTTGCCGATGTATTTCAAGATGCAAAGCTGCTTCAAAACGCAAGTGAAGAGGCAGACAGACTTCTTCTGGACGATCCGGAACTGGAATTCCCTGAGCATCGCAAATTGAAAGAACATTTACGGATAAAACTGGATGAGATCATGCTGGAAACAACATTGTGATGTTTGCGGATTACAGCAATGGAGCAATCCGGCTGCATCAGTGATTGCCAGAAGTTACCAGTTTAAAATTAATTTTCCTCCACATACTAACAGCGTAACAAAGCTAAATAGTAAAGTTACAAAATGCAAAAGGAGGAAAAAGATCATGGCAAGTCGTTCATCTAACAAAACAGCAGTACCTGAGGCGAAAGGAGCTATGAACAAGTTCAAGTACGAAGTAGCATCCGAGTTGGGAGTTCCGTTAACAGACGGCTACAATGGAGACCTCACATCAAAACAGAATGGTTCTGTCGGCGGTTATATGGTTAAAAAGATGATTGAACAGCAGGAGAAGCAGATGGCAGAAAAGTAACAGGCGAAGAAAAATCGTCTGCAGAAGCGGTCTGCATCAGACAGAAAAGCGGTTCAAAAACTGTCATGTACAGTAAAAAGAACACAAGAAATGAAAAAGAGAAAAGCACTCGGCATTGACCCGGGTGCTTTTTTCTGCTAAAATTCACCATAGTTAATGACAGGAGGTGTCGATATTTGAGAGTAATTGCAGGAAGCGCAAGAAGCCTAAAACTGAAGACTCTTGAGGGGATAGAGACAAGACCGACAACGGACCGGATCAAAGAGACTTTGTTTAATATGATAAGTCCGCAGATGTATGACTGTATTTTCCTTGATTTGTTTGCAGGAAGTGGCGGAATCGGAATAGAGGCTCTCAGCAGGGGAGCAAAAGAAGCAGTATTTGTAGAGAAAAATCCTAAGGCGATGGAATGTGTCAAGGAGAATTTGAAATTCACACGTCTGGAGAAGAAGGGACTTACACTGACAAAGGATGTGATGAACGCATTATATCAGTTGGAAGGTGAAAAGGTTTTTGACTTTGTATTCATGGATCCACCGTATAATATGGGATTTGAGAAAAGAGTTTTGGAATACCTTGCAGGATCGGATCTGATCTATGAAGATACGGTGATCATCGTAGAAGCTTCGTTAGATACAGATTTTGGATATCTTCCAGAATTGGGATATTCTTTGATCAAAGAGAAGAGATATAAGACAAACAAGCATGTATTTATTGAGAAAGCCGGAAAGGAAGAAGTATGTTAAAAGCAATTTATCCGGGAAGTTTTGACCCCGTTACCCGTGGACATTATGATATCATTTGCAGATCTTGTAAAATCGTAGACAAATTAATTGTCGGAGTACTGAATAATAAAGCAAAAATGCCGTTGTTTTCTGTAGAAGAACGTGTTAAAATGTTAAAGGAAGTGACGAAAGATCTGCCGAATGTTGAGATTATACCATTTGATGGATTGCTGGTAGACTTTGCGGAACAGATAGGTGCAGATGTGGTTATCAGGGGATTACGTGCGATTACCGATTTTGAATATGAGCTGCAGATGTCGCAGACGAATCAGAGGATGAAGCCTGATATAGAAACCATGTTTCTGACAACAAGTATAGAATATTCTTACTTAAGTTCGACTACAGTGCGGGAGATTGCCGCTTTTGGGGGAGACGTATCACAGTTTGTGCCGGAAGCCGTCGAGATCGCACTCAGAGAAAAGATGAAAGAAAAAAGGAGAGTGTAACAATGAGCAGCCGTATTGAACAGATCATTGAAGAAATTGAAGAATATATAGACAGAGATTGTAAGTTTCAGCCGTTGTCTACAACAAAGATTATTGTAAATAAGGAACATCTGGATGAGTTGCTTCGCGAACTTCGTATGAAGACACCGGATGAGATCAAACGTTATCAGAAGATTATTGCGAACAGAGATGCGATTCTTGCAGATGCGAAGGCAAAAGCAGATGCAATGATCGAGGAAGCACAGGTTCAGACAACAGAGCTTGTCAGTGAGCATGAGATCATGCAGCAGGCATACGCTCAGGCGAATGAGATCGTAACTCAGGCAACAGCACAGGCACAGGAGATTCTTGATAACGCAACAATGGATGCAAATACAATCCGTGTCGGTGCGATCCAGTATACAGATGATCTTCTTGCGAATGCAGAAAGCATTATCGGACATACTTTGGACAGTTATACAACAAAGTATGACGGATTGATCAATTCTTTACAGGAGTGCTACGATACAGTCCGCTCTAACCGTTCAGAACTTGAAGTTCCATCCGATGACGGATATTATGATGAGAATGGACAGGGAGACCTGAGGTAGTCATTACATTGTATTATAAAAATTTCAGATAGAGAAATGTCAAAAGACTGACTGCCAGTGCGGCGGTCAGTTTTTGTATTATATAAGAAGAAAGTTTAAGTCCTGTACCGGCAATCATGGATTGTGTCTGGGCAACGGAACACCATCCACCAAAAGTGGTGAGTGCGAGAAGCAACGGATAAAGAACCTGGGGTTGGGAAAGACTTTGAGACAGGAGAAGAATTCCGTTTGTCATCTCAAGAGAAGATTTCAGGAGAAGAAAAGCAGGTAAACGAATCGGCAGAAGTTCCAATAATGCAAGAAGTACAGAAAAGATCATCAGGTAACCTCCGACTTTTACAAGCGTTTCTGAACTGTTCAGGATACAGGATTCTAAGACAGAAAAATTCATTTTGTGCGTCAGTGGTTTTGAAAAAATGGAATTCTCCTGTGTGAAAACTTCGGACATTTCCGGGAAAATCCAATCTTTATTTTTGATGAAATGTCTTAGAATCCGTTGAAGAAAGCTTAAGAGGATCATAGTTCCGAAAAGAAGCAGTAAAGCGGGAATGCAGAAAGCTTTCTGATGAATTGTATTTAAAACAAGAAAAGTAATAACGAAAGATGGACTTGCATTATTACAGAAGGACAGCAGGTAAGAAGCTTCTTCAAGAGAAATTTTTCCTTGAAGAAGAAGGTCGGCAATGATTTTTGCGCCCATTGGATAACCGCATAAAAACCCGGACAGAACAGCGAAACTTCCATAGAAAGAAGTTCCAAAGAGCAGATGGAAAGGACGGAAAAGCAGACGGGAGACAATAGCAGCACCGTCTGTTTTCAACAAAAGTCCTGTGACAATAAGATAAGGAAAAAGGGTTGGTATCAGAATCTGATACCAGAGAAGCAGGCCATCACAAGCTCCCCGGAATACAGTTTCAGGAAAGAGCAGCATCGTAAAAAACAGTGAAAGCAGTACGAGAGCCAGAAGCATAGGAAACCTCCTTTTACAAAAATATTCTATGAAAAGAAAAAAGAAACTATACCGGAGCTATGGAAATATGATATAGTTAAATGTAAAGTATTTTGATCTTGATATTGCAAAGGAGCAAACAATAAATATGAATTTACCAAAAGTATTTGAAGAGAAAATGAAGGATCTTCTTGGTTCTGAATATGAAGCATATACGGCATGTTATGATGAACCGCGTCACTATGGTCTGCGCGTGAACACAGCGAAGATTTCTGTGGAAGATTTCTTGAAGATCGCACCTTGGCCGTTAGAGCCGGTTCCGTGGATCCATAATGGATTCTATTATGACGGAGATAATATCCAGCCGTCGAAACATCCATATTATTTCGCAGGACTTTATTATCTGCAGGAGCCAAGTGCCATGACACCGGCAGATCGTCTTCCGGTAGAGCCGGGAGACCGTGTGCTTGATGTCTGTGCAGCACCTGGAGGCAAGGCCACAGAACTTGGGGCAAAGCTTGGAGGAACCGGTGTACTGGCTGCGAATGATCTGAGCAGTTCCAGAGCGAAGGGACTTTTGAAGAATCTTGAATTATTTGGAATCGGAAACGTGCTCATCTTAAGTGAAGAGCCCGGAAAGCTTGTTTCTTATTTCCCAGAGTATTTTGATAAGATTTTGATCGACGCACCTTGTTCCGGGGAAGGCATGTTCCGTAAAGAGAAAAAGATGGTGAAAGCATGGGAAGAACACGGACCGGAGTTTTTTTCAAAGATCCAGAGAAGCATTGTGACACAGGCAGCCCAGATGCTGCGCCCGGGTGGAATGCTGCTTTATTCCACCTGTACATTTTCACCGGAAGAGAATGAACAGACGATTGAATATCTGCTTCAGGAATACCCGGAATTTAAGATCTGTGAGATGGAAGGTTACGAAGGATTTGCAGATGGAATGCCGCAGGTGACAGAAAGCAAGAATCCGGAACTTGAAAAGACGGTTCGTATTTTCCCTCATCGTATGAAGGGAGAAGGACATTTCCTCGCACTTCTTCAAAAGGGTAAAAAACAGGAAGAAGGAAAGAGACTTCCGGAGAGTGGGAAGAACAAGAAGCTTCCGGGAGAATTGGAAGAATTTCTTGGTCATATTGATCGAAAATTCGATTCCTCTCGCATGGATCTGCGTGGAGAGAAAGTATATTATATGCCGGAAGGACTTCCGACACTTCGTGGAATCCGTTTCTTAAGAACAGGCCTACTGATGGGTGAACTGAAGAAGAATCGTTTTGAGCCGAGTCAGGCACTGGCGATGAATCTGAAAAAGGAAGAATATGATCAGGTGATCGATCTTCCATTAGAAGACGAACGCGTTATGAAATATCTGAAAGGCGAGACTTTGGATGTGGAGGATCTTGTGAAGCCGAAAGACAAGGGATGGTATCTGATCTGTGTGGATGGATATCCGCTTGGTTTTGGAAAGCTTGTGAATCAGATGCTTAAGAATAAGTATCTTCCGGGATGGCGGTGGAACTCATGAAACTGAGACTGGATAAATATCTGGCAGACATGGGAATCGGAACACGTACAGAAGTGAAGAAAGCAATCACAAAAGGACAGGTTCGAGTGAATGAAGAGACGGTAAAACGTCCGGAAATCAAGATTGACACAGAAAAAGATCATGTGTTTTACCAGGGACAGATGGTTGCTTATGCAGAATATGAATATTACATGTTAAATAAGCCAGCCGGGGTGGTTTCTGCAACGGAAGATAAGAATGACAGTACTGTATTAGATTTGATTGATGAAAAGCAGAGAAAGGATCTCTTTCCTGTCGGAAGATTAGATAAAGACACAGAGGGACTTTTGCTGATCACAAATGATGGCGAACTTGCACATCAGCTTTTGTCACCGAAGAAGCATGTAGATAAAGTCTATTTCGCCAGAATCGATGGAAAAGTTACGGAAGAAGATGTGAGAAGATTTGCAGAAGGACTTGAAATCGGGGAAGAGAAACCGACACTTCCGGCTCATTTGGAAATTCTGAAAAGAGAAGAGATTTCTGAAATCCGACTGACGATCAGAGAGGGAAAGTTTCATCAGGTGAAACGAATGTTCCATGCAGTCGGAAAAGAGGTTATTTATCTGAAACGTCTGCAGATGGGGAGCCTTGTACTTGATCCGCGGCTTGCATTAGGAGAATATCGGGAATTAACAGGACAGGAACTGGAAGCATTGCGTGACTGTTCATTATTACGTTAAACAGGGAGAAAGCATGAAAGGAAATTTTTTACCAATTACCAGAGAAGAGATGAAAGAGAGAGGATGGGATCAGGTAGATTTTGTCTATGTATCAGGAGATGCCTATGTCGATCATCCATCTTTTGGTCACGCAATCATTACACGTCTTCTGGAATCCAGAGGATATCGTGTTGGGATCATTGCACAGCCGGACTGGCGTAAGCCGGAGAGCGTGCAGGTGTTCGGAGAACCAAGACTTGGATTTCTTGTCTCTGCAGGAAATATGGATTCTATGGTAAATCATTATTCTGTATCCAAAAAGAGAAGAAAGACAGACGCCTATACGCCGGGCGGCGAGATGGGAAAACGACCGGACTATGCCTGCGTAGTATATGGAAATCTCATTCGTCAGACTTATAAAAAGACACCGATCATTTTGGGCGGTATCGAAGCAAGTCTTCGAAGAATGGCACACTATGATTACTGGTCAGACAAGCTGAAACGTTCTGTACTGCTCGATTCGGGTGCAGATGTGATTTCTTATGGAATGGGAGAACATTCGATCATAGAGCTTGCAGAAGCACTGGATGCCGGGATACCGGTTGAGGATATCACGTATATAGCCGGTACGGTTGTAAAAGCAAAAACATTAGACAGTATTTATGATGCGGAAATCCTTCCGTCCTTTGAAGACCTCAAAGTGGACAAGATGAATTATGCCCGCAGCTTTTACACACAGTATCTGAATACGGATGCATTTAACGGAAAACGTCTTGTAGAACCATATTCTGATCATCTGTATGTAGTACAGAATCCGCCGGCGGCACCATTGACACAGATGGAGATGGATGATGTTTACTCTCTTCCTTATCAGAGGACTTACCATCCGTCTTACGAGGCAAAAGGCGGAGTTCCTGCAATCAAGGAGATTAAATTCAGTCTGATCAGCAACAGAGGATGTTTTGGAGGATGCAGTTTTTGCGCATTGACGTTCCATCAGGGAAGAATTGTCCAGGTAAGAAGTCATGAATCTCTGATTGAAGAAGCAAAAGAAATTACAAAAGATAAGGACTTTAAAGGATATATTCATGATGTTGGCGGTCCGACAGCAAATTTCCGGCATCCATCCTGCAAAAAGCAGATGGAGCATGGCGTTTGTAAAACGCGTCAGTGTCTGTTCCCGTCCCCGTGTAAGAATCTGGACGCAGATCACAGAGATTATGTCAGTCTGTTGAGAAAGTTGAGAGATATTCCAAAAGTTAAGAAGGTGTTTATCCGTTCAGGAATCCGCTTTGATTATCTGCTCGCAGATAAGAAGCAGGAGTTTTTAAGAGAGTTGTGTGAATATCATGTCAGTGGACAGTTGAAGGTAGCACCGGAGCATGTGGCAGGGCCTGTCCTGTCTCTGATGGGAAAACCAGAGCACAAAGTCTATGAAGAGTTTACAAGACAGTTTTATAAGATGAATGAGAAAATCGGGAAAGAACAGTATCTGGTTCCGTATCTGATGTCCTCCCACCCTGGTTCTACTCTGAAGGAAGCGGTAGAACTTGCAGAGTACTGTCGTGATCTTGGCTATATGCCGGAGCAGGTGCAGGATTTCTATCCGACACCATCAACTCTTTCCACCTGTATGTATTATACCGGGGTAGATCCGAGAACGATGCAGAAGGTTTATGTTCCGAAGAGTCCGCATGAGAAGGCAATGCAGAGAGCGTTGATCCAATATCGTAATCCGGAGCTGTATGATCTGGTGATTGAAGCACTTCATAAATCAGGAAGATCTGATCTGATCGGATTCGGACCGAAATGTCTTGTGAGACCGAGACAGATGCGTGGTTCAGGAAATGATAAAAAAGCCGGCAGAAAGGAACCGAAAAAAGGATCAAAAGGTTCGAATGGTCAGAAAAGACAAAACAATTCTGAACACAGAGGAAGAGTTGAAGGGAAGAATAAGAAGAAATCCATCAGAAATGTTCATTCTAAGAAGAATAGAAAATAGGTACATTTAAGTATCTGACAGACAGGATTCAAGAAAGGAAGCAGGATGAAAATTGCAATCGTAACCGGAGCATCTTCGGGAATGGGAAGAGAATTTGTACGTCAGCTTGGATATTTTTATAAAAATCTGGATGAGATCTGGGTGATCGCCAGGCGCAAAGAGCGTCTGGAAACGCTTGCGAAAGAAAGTAGAGTTCCTCTTCGGATTTTTGCAGGTGACCTTCAGAAGAAAAAGGTATATAAGGAATTGAGAGATGCACTTGAGAAAGAACAGCCGGATTTACGAATGCTTGTAAATTCAGCAGGATTTGGCAAGTCAGGAAGTGTAGAAGAGATTTTGTCTGAAAAATTCCGGATCCAGACAGATATGGTGGATGTAAACTGCCGGTCTCTTACAAGAATGACATTGCTGTGTCTGCCATTTCTGCGTGCTGGCAGCAGGATCGTCAATCTTGCGTCCGCATCTGCATTTTGCCCACAACCGTATTTCTCAGTATATGCGGCAACGAAGTCTTATGTCTTAAGCTTCTCCAGATCATTGGGAGAAGAACTGAGAAAAAAAGGAATTGTCGTTACAGCAGTCTGCCCGGGTCCGGTTGATACGGAGTTCTTCGAGTTTTCCGGGAAACCGCAGAATATCTTGAAGAAACTGACAATGGCGAAGGCAGACAGAGTGGTTCATCAGGCGTTGAAGGACTGCAGATCCGGGAAATCAGTCTCCGTTTATGGAATCCCAATGAAATTAACTTACTTTGGAACAAAACTGCTGCCGCATGGATTTCTCGTGCGTATGCAGCAAATATGAATTTAGAATAGGATGAAAAATGAAGAAAATACAAAAAGGAAAACCAGGTTATTTGAATTATAAAAGAAAAGTGGAGATTTTAAGAACGGTTATTTATTTTGCAATCGTTCTGGCAATTTTTGCTCTTGGTTACTGGCAGACACATACGAGGCTGAATCTTCTGACAGTTGTTGCTATCCTTGGATGTCTTCCGGCATCAAAGGCACTTGTAGGTGTGATCGCACGTTATCCATATCAATCAATTGAACTGTCACAGGCGAAGGAAATCGCAGGAAAATCAAAACATTTAACAGTTTGTTATGATCTTATAATTACAAGCAAAGAGCATATCATGCCAACAGACTGTATCGTAATTTCGGGACACAACATTTACGGATACACACATTATGAGAAAGTAAATACAGATGAACTTGGAAAGCATATCAAGACAATCCTTGCGCAGAATCAGTACACAGGTTTTACTGTTAAGATCTTAAATCAGTATACACCGTTTCTGGCCCGCGTGGAGGGACTTGAAAATATTGCTGTAGTAGAGCAGGAAGATACGAAAGCAAGAGAACAGGAAATCCGTAATCTTATTCTGAATATATCAATGTAAAGAGGAAAAGACGATGAGAGAGATCAGCATCCAGAAAAATGAGGCAGGACAGCGCATGGATAAATTCCTTGCAAAGTATCTCAATAAAGCGCCAAAAAGTTTTTTCTATAAGATGATGAGAAAAAAGAATATTACCCTGAATGGAAAAAAAGCAGTTGGAAATGAACAGCTGAAACAGGGGGATGTGATTAAGTTATTTCTTGCGGAAGAGACGATTGAGAACTTTATCGATCATTCACAGTTTTCGAAGAAAAAAGCGTCCTCTGCAAGAAAACAGACAGCGGGAAAGAAGGTACAGTTAGATATCTTATATGAAGATGAGGCTGCTGTATTTATCAATAAACCGGTCGGAATGCTCTCCCAGAAGGCATCCCCGACGGATACTTCTCTTGTGGAGTATTTTATTGATTATCTGTTGGAAAATGGGAAAATCACGGAAGAAGAACTGCATACATTTCATCCATCTGTCTGTAACCGTTTAGACAGAAATACAAGCGGAATCGTGGCAGCAGGAAAAACACTGCAGGCATTACAGGGATTAAGCGAGATGTTCCGTGACCGTACACTTAAGAAATATTATCTTTGCCTGGTAAAAGGGCAGGTAAAAGAGAATCAGAGGATTCATGGTTATCTCGTCAAGAATGAAAAGACAAATAAAGTTACGGTGAGTCAGAAAAAGCCGGCTGAACAGACAAAAGATGGGAAAGAAGCATCAGCGATCGATACCGAATACAAGGTGCTTGCACGAAATAGAGAAACAACACTTCTTGAAGTGCATCTGATCACCGGTAAGACACACCAGATCCGTGCACATCTGGCATCCATCGGCCATCCGATCGCAGGGGATTACAAATACGGGAACCGGTCATTTAACGATGTTTTGAAAAAGGAATACGGACTTCGTTCCCAGCTTCTGCATGCTTACCGTCTGGAATTCCCGGAGAATTGCGAGGGAGATATCAAACAGCTTTCAGGAAAGATCATCAAAGCACCTGTCCCGGCCTTATTTGAACAAATCTGTAAAGCGCAGGGAGTGATGTGAGATGGCAACATGGAACTCGAGAGGACTTAGAGGTTCGACACTGGAGGAATTTATCAATCATTCGAATGAAAGATACAGTGAGATGGGACTTGCACTGATGCAGAAAATCTCGACACCGATCACTCCGGTACGTATGGATAAAGACCACAGACAGATCACACTTGCGTATTTCGACAAAGCAAGTACGGTAGACTATATCGGAGCAGTGCAGGGAATCCCGGTCTGTTTTGATGCGAAAGAGTGTAATGTAGATACCTTCCCACTTCAGAATGTACATGAGCATCAGATGGACTTTATGGAAAAGTTTGAACGGCAGGGCGGGATTGCCTTTTTTCTGATCTATTATACAGCAAGAAATGAGCTTTATTATATGCAGTATACACAGATCCGTAAGTTTTGGGACCGCGCGCAGAGTGGGGGACGCAAGAGTGTCCGGCTGGAAGAATTAGATCCTGAATGGTTTTTTCAACTGAAAAATGGCTATTTTGTGCCGTATCTGGATTTAATTCAGAAAGATTTGGAAACGAGGGATTGACAGAATCCTACAAAGTCCGTATAATTACAAACAGGTTTTAACGTGGTAGCACACTAAAGTGAAAAACCAAGAAAAGACAGGAAGGTGAACGAGATATGGAGCAGAAGTTACATACCCCGGAAGGCGTTCGGGATATTTATAATAGAGAATGTGCCATTAAACTGGCATTGCAGAAAAAGCTGAATACTGTATTGCATTTATATGGATATCAGGACATACAGACACCGACATTTGAATATTTTGATGTATTCCGCAAGGAGATCGGTTCGACATCGATTAGAGATCTTTATAAATTCTTTGATAGAGAGGGGAATATTCTGGCGTTGCGCCCGGATATTACACCGTCCATTGCAAGAGCAGTGGCAACACTGTTTGAGACAGAGAATTTCCCAATTCGTCTGTGTTATGCCGGAAATACATTTATCAATCATTCCAGTTATCGTGGACGCCTGAAAGAAAATACACAGCTTGGTGCAGAGCTGATCGGTGTGGATTCTATCGAGGCAGATGCAGAAATGCTCGCAATGGTTGTGGACGGACTTAAGAAAACCGGACTAAAGGAATTCCAGGTAAGTATCGGACATGTTGATTTTATTCAGAGTCTTTTCGAGGCAACGAATCTGGAAGACGAACAAAAAGAAGAGATCCGTACATTGATTGCGAACAGAAACTTCTTTGGTGTGGAAGAGATTCTCGATCATTATGAGATTGCCGATCAGGTGAAAGAAGCGTTTCATCAGCTTCCGGAACTGACAGGTGGACCGGAGATCCTTGCAGATGCAGGACGCATTGCGCCGGGTGAAGCAGCAAGACTTGCGGTAGAACGTCTTCGCCAGATTTATGATCTGCTGAAAATTTACGGAGTAGAGGATCATGTAACTTTTGATCTGAGCATGAGCGGAAGTTATGGATATTATACAGGAATCATTTTCCGTGCCTATACTTATGGTACCGGAGATGCAGTTGTACGTGGAGGACGTTACGACCACCTTCTTGAGAAGTTTGGAAAGAAGACACCGTCGATCGGATTCGCAATCATTCTGGATGAACTTATGAGTGCACTGGATCGTCAGAAGATCAAAGTAGAGACAGGACACCGTAATCTGCTTGTTTATACGGATGCAACGGAACAGTGGGCAATTTCTCTTGCGAGGTCATTTCGTGCAAAAGGAAAAAATGTCGAGATGATGAAGAGAAACTCCTGGGATGAAAGAGAGACTTTTGAAGCGTATGGAAAGCGTTCTTCTGTTGCAAGTATGCTTTACTTAAGAGAGGACCGGAAGATTGAAGTGATCAATCTTCAGACAGGAGAAGAGAAGCTGGTCAATACAAAAAAGAAAACAAAGCAGCAATAAAGGAGCAGATCAATGAGATATTTAACATTTGCCCTTACAAAGGGAAGACTTGCAAAGAAGACACTGGAGATGCTGGAGCGTCTTGGAATCACATGCGAGGAAATGAAAGATAAGGATTCCAGAAAGCTGATTTTTGTAAATGAAGAACTGGGATTGAAATTCTTTCTCGCAAAAGGACCGGATGTGCCGACTTATGTAGAGTACGGAGCAGCAGATATTGGAGTTGTCGGAAAAGATACGATTATCGAAGAGGGACGTAAAGTCCATGAAGTCCTGGATCTTGGATTCGGAAAATGCAGGATGTGTGTGTGTGGATATGAAGAGGCAGCAGAAAAACTGAAACATCATGAACTGATCCGTGTGGCAACGAAATATCCGAATATCGCGAAAGATTATTTCTACAACAAGAAACATCAGACAGTAGAAATTGTGAAATTAAACGGTTCGATCGAACTTGCACCGATTGTTGGCTTATCTGAAGTCATCGTAGATATCGTAGAAACCGGTTCTACATTGAAAGAAAACGGACTGGTCGTACTTGAAGAAGTGTGCCCGCTGTCAGCGCGAATGATCGTCAATCCGGTCAGCATGCGAATGGAAAATGACAGAATCAAAGAGCTGATCACAAATTTAAGAAATCTTCTGAGGGAGGAATAGACAAATGCGTATAGAGAAACTGAATGAGAATACGAAGAAGAATCTTCTGGATGACCTTTTAAAGAGAAGCCCGAATAACTATGGGAAGTTTGAAGCAAGTGTTCAGGAAATATTGAATGCGGTGAAAGAAAAGGGAGACGAGGCTGTATTTGAATATACAGAGAAATTTGATGGAGTCAGACTGGACGCAGAGCATCTTCTTGTAACGGAAGAAGAGATCGCAGAAGCATATGAGCAGGTAGATGATGAACTGATCGCTATTATCAGAAAAGCACTGGTGAATATCAGAGACTATCACCAGAAACAGATGCAGTACAGCTGGTTTGACAGTAAACCGGACGGAACAATTCTTGGACAGAAAGTGACAGCACTCCAGAGAGTCGGCGTTTATGTGCCGGGTGGAAAGGCAGCTTACCCATCTTCTGTACTTATGAATATCATGCCGGCGAAGGTTGCAGGTGTAGATGAGATCATCATGGTAACACCTCCAGGAAAAGATGGAAAGGTAACTCCGACAACACTGGTTGCGGCAAAAGAGGCCGGTGCAGATAAAGTTTACAAGGTTGGTGGAGCTCAGGCAATTGCAGCACTTGCATATGGAACAGAGTCTATTCCGAAGGTAGATAAGATCGTAGGACCTGGAAATATCTACGTAGCTCTTGCTAAGAAAGCGGTTTATGGATTCGTAAGCATTGATTCAATCGCAGGACCAAGTGAGATCCTTGTTCTTGCTGATGAGACGGCAAATCCACGTTTCGTGGCAGCAGATCTTCTGTCTCAGGCAGAGCATGACGAGATGGCATCTGCAATTCTGGTTACAACAAGTATGGAACTTGCAGAGAAAGTATCTGCACAGACAGATGCATTTGTAAAAGAGCTTTCCAGAGGCGAGATCATTCAGAAATCCCTGGATAATTATGGACATATTCTCGTTGCAGAGACAATGGAGGATGCAATCGATGCAGCAAATTCTATTGCTTCCGAACATCTTGAGATCGTGACAGCGAATCCGTTTGAGGTGATGACAAAGATCCGTAATGCCGGAGCTATCTTCATCGGAGAATATTCCAGTGAGCCGCTCGGAGATTATTTTGCAGGACCGAACCATGTCCTTCCGACAAACGGAACAGCAAAATTCTTCTCACCGCTATCTGTAGATGATTTTATTAAAAAATCAAGCATTATTTCTTACTCAAGAAATGCACTTGAGAAGATCCACACAGATATCGAGAAATTTGCAGAGGCAGAACATCTGACAGCACATGCAAATTCAATCAAAGTAAGATTTGAAAAATAAGAGAAAAGGAGCTGTGAGTGTGATGCAGAACAGAATCGGAAGCTGCAAAAGAAAGACAAAAGAGACAGATATTGAACTGACGATCAATCTGGATGGACAGGGAAAGAATCAGATTGATACAGGAATTCCGTTTTTTGATCATATGCTGGATGGATTTGCAAGACATGGATTATTTGATTTAAATGTTAAGGTGCGTGGGGATCTTGAAGTGGATTCCCATCACACGATCGAAGATACAGGAATCGTACTGGGACAGGCAATCGCACAGGCACTTGGAGATAAGGCCGGAATTAAGCGATACGGATATTTTGTACTGCCAATGGATGAGGTTCTTGCTCTTGGAGCAGTTGACCTTTCCGGCAGACCGTATCTGAACTTTCAGGCAGATTTTACAGTACCGGCGCTTGGAACAATGGATACAGAGATGGTGCGTGAATTTTTCTATGCAGTTTCCTATAGTGCTGCAATGAACCTGCACCTTAAGATCCTTGATGCAGGGAATAATCATCATATGGCAGAGGCTTTATTTAAAGCATTCGGAAAGGCTCTGGATATGGCGGTATCAGAAGAGCCAAGAATAAAAGAAGTATGGTCTACAAAGGGAAGCCTTTAACGGCGTGACAGAAGGAGTAAGAAGAAATTATGTATAAAAGACTGACCCCTTGTATTTTTATAGAAAGAGGGAAAGCGGTGCAGTGGTTCGATGACAGAACTGTGATCGCAGATGATGTGATGGAACTTGCACGCCACTACAATGAAAGAGGAGCGGATGAACTGATCATTTTCGATCTGTCAGACTCAGATGAAGAACATGATGAGACGATCAACCTCCTCAAACAGATCAACCGTGCAATCAGTATTCCAATGGTTGTCGGAGGAAACATCAGACGTGCAGAAGATGTGAAGAAGATTCTTTATGCCGGAGCAAAACGTGCAATGCTGAATTTCTCCAAAGCACTTTCCATTGAATTAATCGAGGAAGTATCCAAGCGTTTTGGAAAAGAGAGAATCGCTGTATCATTAAATGATTTCGATGCATTGTTTAAACAGCAGCATCTGATCGAAGCATATAGTACAGAGATGATATTTATGCATCGCCTGGATCTGAATTCTGTTGTAAATGTTACAGAAACGCAGTGTGTTGTTGTCACGGATACGATGGATGAAAACGAGATCCTTAATATTTTAAAGAGTGATGGTGTAAAAGGTATATCAGGAAGATTCATCAGTCGTTTGGATATGGACTTTAACAAATTTAAAGAAGTTTGTGCAGAAAATGGAATTCAAATGACTTCTTTTGAAAGCCAGATGGATTTCGGTGAGTTTAAATTGAATTCAGACGGATTAATTCCAGTGATTGTTCAGGATTATAAGACAAATGAAGTCTTAATGATGGCATATATGAACGAGGAAGCATTTGAGCATACTGTGAAAACCGGGCGCATGACTTACTATAGCAGAAGCAGAAAATGCCAGTGGATCAAAGGTGAGACATCCGGGCATTTCCAGTATGTGAAATCTCTTGCAATCGACTGTGACAGAGATACGATGCTTGCAAAGGTAGAACAGATCGGAGCAGCATGCCATACGGGAAACCGCTCCTGTTTCTATACAACAATTGTTGGAAATGATTACGATGCCAAGAATCCGGTTCAGATTTTTGAGTCTGTATATCAGACAATTGCGGATAGAAAAGAGAATCCAAAAGAAGGTTCCTATACGAACTATCTTTTTGAAAAAGGTTTGGATAAGATCCTGAAAAAGGTTGGAGAAGAGGCGACAGAAGTTGTGATCGCTGCAAAAAATCCAAATGTCGAGGAAGTGAAGTATGAATTATCTGATTTCCTTTATCATGCAATGGTTCTCATGGTAGAAAAAGGGATTACCTGGGAAGATATTACAGGAGAACTGGCTGACCGGTAGAAAACGCTGTATCAGATTTTCCTGGAAGAATAAAGCAGAAGAAACTTTCATAAACTAGAAAAAAAGAAGATGGAGAGGATCTTTCGTGCAGGAAAAAGAATCAGAAGTCCGTAGGCGTAGATTGTGGGAAGAAAATCGCAGACGACAGCGGAATACCGGTATGATAACACCGGCAATTCATCCAAGATATGGTCGTTTATATCGGGAATTATATCCAGATGGTCTGGAGCAAAGTGCAGGAAATGGAGCAGAAGATCTGGATAAGAAAGAAAATAGCAGAGGAAGCTTTACTACCAGATTGATCCTGTCCACTTTTCTGTTTCTTGTGTTTCTTTATGTCAGTCAGAACAGTGTAGAACTTCAAGGGATAAGTAGCCATGAGATTATAGAGAAGATTCAGGAAAACCATGATATTTTCTTGATAGACTAAAAGTGTAATCTTGACACGGAAACAGTAGGTTGATAAAATATTATTGACGTTTATTTTATAGTATATGAGAGGCGTTGATTGGATTCAGCGCCTTTTTCATTGCATGAGAAGGAGGAAATGAGAGATGATTAAAGTATGGATAGCCGGCTCAAACGGCCAGATCGGCCGGGCGCTGAACGACATTCTGGATCCATTAGAGATCGAAGTGCTGAATACGGATCTGGATGATCTGGATATTACAAACACAGAGGAAGTTCTTAACTTCGGTATTGTGAACCGTCCGGATGTGATTATCAACTGCTGCGGTGTTACAGACACCGATCTGTGCGAAAAAGAACCGGAACATGCTTACCGGGTAAATGCACTTGGAGCAAGAAACTTAAGTATCGTCGCAAGAAAGAATGGCGCAAAGATCGTCCAGCTTTCAACAGATGATGTATTTGACGGACAGAGCAAGAAACCGTATACAGAATTTGATGATACGAATCCACTGACTGTTTATGGAGCATCCAAAAGAGCTGGTGAGAATTATGTGAAAGAATTCACACACAAGCATTTCATTATCCGCAGTAACTGGGTTTACGGAAAAGGTGGAAATAACTTTGTTAACCGTGTGCTCGAAGTGGCAGAACAGGGAAAAACACTTTCTGTAGCAGGAGATCAGTTTGGTTCCCCGACAAGTGCCAAAGATCTCGCAAGAATGATCCTGTATCTGATCAGTACGAATGAATATGGTACTTATCATGTAACTTGCAGTGGAGTCTGCAATCGTTACGAATTTGCTCAGGAGATCTTGAGATTGTCAGGGAAAAACGTTGAATTAAAGGCAGTTCCGACAGAACAGTCAGACCTTTCTTCTGTCAGACCACCGTATGCGGTATTGGACAACTTCATTCTCCGTATTATTGATATGTATGATATGCCGGATTGGAAAGAGTCATTAGAAGAGTATATGAAAGAAAGAACGGAGAATTAGAATGAAAAATAAGAATGTAAAAGATGAAAAGAAAGAGAAGAAAATTGGTCTGACGACCAAGATTTTCATTGCTCTGCTTTTAGGTGCTGTTTTTGGAATTGTACTTTGTTATCTGATTCCAGACAGCAAGGTAAAAAATGATATTATTGTAGAAGGAATCCTCTATGTGATCGGACAGGGATTCATCCGTCTGATGAAGATGCTTGTTGTACCGCTTGTATTTTGTTCCCTTGTGTGCGGAAGTATGGCAATCGGAGATACGAAGAAGCTCGGAACAGTAGGTGTCAGAACATTGGTATTCTACCTCGCAACAACAGCTCTTGCTGTAACAGTTGCTTTATCAGTTGGTAATCTGATCAATCCGGGTATCGGACTTGATATGAGTGCAATCAAGACAAGTGCGTCCACAGTTGAGACAATGGAAGCAACTTCCCTGACAGATACAATCCTAAATATCATTCCGGATAACCCGATCAATTCCCTGGCAAGTGGAACAATGCTTCAGGTTATCGTATTTGCGCTGATCATTGGTGTTATCCTTGCGAAGATGGGTGAACGTGCAGAGACAGTTGCGAACTTCTTCAGCCAGTTCAATGACATTATGATGGAAATGACAATGATGATCATGAGCCTTGCACCAATCGGTGTATTCTGCCTGATCAGCCGTACTTTTGCTACAATCGGATTCAGTGCATTTGTTCCGTTGGCAAAATACATGATCGCAGTACTTTTGGCACTTGCGATCCAGTGTCTGGGAGTATATCAGATTCTGTTAAAGATTTTCACAGGACTGAACCCGATCCGCTTCATCAAGAAATTCTTCCCGGTTATGGCATTTGCATTCTCTACAGCGACATCAAATGCGACAATCCCGCTTTCTATTGAAACACTTTCTAAGAAAGTCGGAGTTTCCAAGAAGATTTCTTCCTTTACGATTCCGCTTGGAGCAACAATCAACATGGATGGTACTTCCATCATGCAGGGTGTTGCAGTTGTGTTCGCAGCACAGGCGTTTGGAATCCATCTGAGCATGGCAGACTATATTACAGTTATCGGAACAGCAACACTGGCATCTGTCGGAACAGCCGGAGTACCAAGTGTTGGTCTGGTTACACTGACAATGGTATTTAACTCTGTCGGACTTCCGGTTGAGGCAATCGGTCTGATCATGGGTATTGACCGTATCCTTGATATGACAAGAACAGCTGTTAATATCACAGGTGATGCCGTATGTACAACAATCGTTGCACATCAGAATAAAGCTTTGGATAAGAAAGTCTTTTATGAGACGGAGTAAAAGTGAATAGATAGTACATGTATTGTCTATGGTGTAGAATGATATAAGTGAAACCCCTGGTTTACGTCTGGAAGGATGTGAAACAGGGGTTTTATGATACGATTGATTAGTGCATAAGAAGCGATGGAATGGTATAATTCTATTATTGATAGATTCTAATAGCAGGAGGTTTATACAATGGAACGAGTAGTAAATTTTTTAAAAGAAGCAGAGACATATTATTTGGCAACAGTGGAAGGAGACCAGCCAAGAGTTAGACCTTTTGGAACAGCGCATGTTTTTGAAGGAAAACTGTATATTCAGACCGGAAAGGTGAAGGATGTTTCAAAACAGATTCACGCAAACCCAAAGGTAGAAATCTGTGCATTAAAAAATGGCGAGTGGCTTCGTGTAGCCGGAGAACTTGTAGAAGATGACAGAAGAGAAGCAAGACAGTCTATGCTTGATGCTTATCCATCTTTACAGAATATGTACTCAGCAGATGATGGAAATACAGAAGTATTCTATTTAAAAAATGTGACAGCTACATTTTCATCATTTACACATGAATCGGAAGTAGTGAAGTTTTAAGGACAACATAAAATGGAGAAAAGTAAGAAGAAAAAAATATATAAAAAGATAGATGCGGTCAGTTTTTATAAGAGTATTGTTGATCAGGACAGGGCATCCGTTGTTATATGCAATCTTAAACATGAGATTATTTACATGAATCCGGCAGCAGTTATCAGCTATGCGAAGCGAGGCGGTGATAAACTTATTGGAAGAAGTCTGTTAGATTGTCATAATCCGGAATCAAGGGATAGAATACAGCAGGTAGTGGACTGGTTTGCAGTAGATGAAAGCCATAATATCGTTTATACTTTTCACAATGAGAAACAGAATAAAGATGTTTATATGGTGGCACTCAGAGATGAGGGAAAGTTGATAGGATATTATGAGAAACATGAATATCGAAATGCAGAAACTATGAAACAATACGATTTGTGGTGATGGAGCAGGCAGAAAGGAAAATAAATGAGAAAAGCAATCGTATATGCATCTGTACATCATGGAAATACAGAAAAATTAGTAAAAAACATAGCAGAAGAGTGCCAAGTTGATTTGATTGATGCTGTAAAACAACCAGATGCAGATCTGAGTAGTTATGATATGATTGGGTTTGCATCAGGAATCTATTTTTCAAAATTTCATCAGTCGATATTGGAATTTGCAGAGAAGAATCTACCGGACGATAAAAAGGTATTTCTGATCTGTACTTATGGTGGAAGTGCGAATTACAAATCCATAGAGCAGATTTTGGACAAGAAGCGTTCTAAAGTGATAGGAAAATTCGGATGCAAGGGCTATGACACATTTGGTCCATTTAAACTGGTGGGTGGTATTGCCAAAGGGCATCCAAATGAAGAAGATATAAAAAACGCAGTGGAGTTTGTAAAAGTATTATGAAGATGCGTATTATTGGGAGAGCCTTATGTTCATCAGATAAGGGGAGCAGATAATCTTATCGGTCCGCCATTTGAGATTCTTTCAGACAAAGCAGTTAAGTATTATGAAAAACTGAAGGATAAGGGCGAGAATGTGTATATAGATTCTCTTACCTATGAGCAGTTTATGGTGCTTGGTGATGCGGAATTAAGCAGAAGATTCTCCATGCAGGATGAAGCAGAGCAGAAAGCAAGGATAGACAGGGAGCAGGCAAATGAGCTTGAGTATGTTGATGAATCACAGAAGTCAGATGCTGCAGAAAGTGCTAACGCTTCTAGTGAGGATGAGTTCATATCGGAAGAAGCATTAAATGATATAGCATAGGCATAGGAAATGTGGTATACTGTGCCTATGTAAAAAAGAATGTGTTTTACAAATCGGAAGTTGGAGGATACACGCATGAAAATTGTAATCATTAATGGAAGTGCCAGAAAAGGAAACACGCTGACAGCAATCAATGCATTTATAAAAGGAGCATCAGAAAAGAATGAAATTGAAATCATTGAACCTGACAAACTCAACATTGCACCATGCAAGGGATGTGATGTCTGTCAATGCTCTAAGGGATGCGTCGATAAGGATGATACAAATCCTACAATTGATAAAATTGTTGCCGCAGATATGATTCTTTTTGCTACACCAGTTTATTGGTGGGGAATGTCAGCACAATTGAAACTTATCATTGATAAGTGCTACTGCCGTGGATTGCAGTTAAAAAATAAAAAAGTTGGCACGATTGTTGTAGGCGGTTCTCCCGTAGACAGTATCCAGTATGAGTTGATTGATAAGCAGTTTGACTGTATGGCAAAATATCTTTCATGGGATATGCTTTTCAAAAAATCATATTACGCAACAGCCAGAGATGAACTTGAAAAAAACAAGGATTCCATGAACGAACTTGAGGGGATCGGAAAAAATTTATAAAGCACGTTCCAAATTCAAGTTTGTCTGACTCACAACAATTTAATAGCAAACAAATACAAGCACTTTAGCCAATATGGTTAAGGTGCTTTTTTTCTGCTTGCACCTTGAAAGGAGGCAGTTGAAGCATACCACATCGGGGAAAGCCCGATTTAATCATTACAACAGGCATTGCCTGATCATAATATAGATCAATCGTAACCATTCAGTACAGAAATATGCGGTACCGCATATTTCGTAAGAAAATGTATATTATGTAGGAGCAAGTGCCCATCAGCTAAGCTGATTCTAATGCGCTTGCGGCTCGCAACTGTGAAGGTACTGAACAGTTACGAGTAACTTTTAACAGCCAGTTAGGGATTTATGATATTGTGGATTTTAGAACTTGTTTCTTATCTTTCGGTACTCTCTTGGGGAATATCCTTTCAGCTTGTGGAAAAGCCGGCTGAAATAAAGCTGATTATCATACCCGACGATTTTAGAAATTTCATTGATGGAATAGGTTGTTGTTTCAAGTAACATCTGGGCATTGTTAATTCGGATTCCCACAATAAACTGCATTGGTGTAGAACCTGTGTATTTTTTGAAGTTTCGGATAAACCAGCTGACACTCATTCCACGTGAGGCAGCATAATCATCTATGCTAATATTCTGGTTATAATTTTCACTGAAAAAGGTAACTGCGTTATCCATCTCGTGATCCAGGTATTCATTTTTCGAGATATGTTCCCTGGTCAGTTCCCGATGAAAGATGATAAGAAGATGACGGAGCAGAAGGACAAGCATTTCCTCATAATTATCTTGGCAACGCTGAAGCTCGATGATAATACGCTTGAAAATCTGTTCGTATTCCATAGAGGTTCCGACCTGAAATACACGCTCTTTATCCGGGAATCCATATTGCCGTAGGATATTTTTTACATTGTTGCCTGTAAAATGAATCCAGTATACTTCTGTCTTATCTTTTCCATAATATTCATATTTCTGAAGTTCTTTCGGTCTGTACAGTACAATATTACCGGCGGGGACAATCGTTTCGTTATCCATATTGTCAAAATGAAAATGCCCACAACCAGCAGTGATATAGATAATCTGATAATCCAGGCGTCCCCTTGGACGGTAGGTTGGTAACTTTGGATGGCTGGAAAGGCGGTAAGTACCGCAACTTCCTACAACCAGTGGGCGACTTTTGTCTTTGAAATCCATATGGGAGTGGTTTAAATAACCGGTATTCATATACATATGGTAGCACCTCTTTTCCTTTTTTTTGATATTGTATCATTTAGTGCATATTTTGTCTAATCCAATTCATAGACATGTTTTGCAGATTAGGATAAGATATATATAGCAAAACAGAGAAGCGTAAACATAAAAGTAAAAGACAAGGTTTGCTGTGGAAAAACAAAGTGCAAAAAAATGTATATGTATTAAAGGAGAGTTATTTATGATTGTACCACGTTATTATGAGGATTTAAGCGTACTGCATGAAAATACAATGCCAGCCAGAGCCTATTTTATTCCGGCATCCAAAAGAATGGATAACCTGGTGGAGCACAGGGAAGAGTCAGACCGAATGCAGTTATTGAACGGAACTTGGAAGTTCCAGTATTTTAACAGTATCTATGATGTTCAGGAACCCTTCTTTGAGAAAGATTATGATACAGAAAATTTTGATGAGATTCAGGTTCCGAGTGTATGGCAGATGGCAGGATATGACACACATCAGTATACAAATATCAGGTATCCGTTCCCATTTGATCCACCGTATGTACCACAGGATATTCCATGTGGAACATATGCACATACCTTTGTTTATCACAAAGATGAAAATGCACCAAAAGCTTTCTTGAATTTTGAAGGGGTAGACAGTTGCTTTTATGTATGGATCAATGGCTCTTATGTAGGGTATAGCCAGGTTTCTCATATGACCAGTGAGTTTGATATCACCGACCTCCTTCAGGACGGAGAAAACAGCATAGCGGTTCTGGTCATGAAGTGGTGTGATGGTTCCTATTTGGAAGATCAGGACAAATTCCGTATGAGTGGTATTTTCCGGGATGTGTACATTTTGAAACGCCCAAAACAGGCAATCAGTGATTATCATATTAAAACAAGAATTGAGGATATGCTTGCGAAAGTAGAAATTGAAATGAAATTCTACTCTCCGTTAAATGTAAAAATTTCGATTGAAGATAGAAACGGAGCAGTTGTAGCACTAGGAAGTATTGCTGAAGAAGGAACAGCTGTATTAGAAATCGCAAGTCCGGAACTTTGGAATACAGAAAATCCATATCTATATAAACTGATTCTTGAAACAGAGAATGAAGTAATTGTAGATCACATTGCATTAAGAAAGATAGAGATTAAAGACCAGGTTATTTATTTAAATGGACAGAAGATTAAATTCCGTGGTGTCAATCGACATGATTCTGATCCGGTTACTGGATTTACAATCAATTCGGAACAGATTACAACCGATCTTACGTTAATGAAGCAGCATAATTTTAATGCGATCCGTTCCAGCCACTATCCGAACGCACCATTTTTCTATGAAATGTGTGACAAGTATGGATTCATGGTAATAGATGAAGCAGATATTGAAGCTCATGGTCCATTTATGATCTACAGAAAAGAAGACACCGATTACAATCGGTTCAAACGATGGAATGAGAAGATTGCAGATGATCCGGTATGGGAAGAGGCAATCGTTGATCGAGTAAAACTCATGGTGGAACGTGACAAAAACCGTTTCTGTATTGTTATGTGGTCAATGGGAAATGAGAGTGCTTATGGTTGCAACTTTGAAAAAGCACTGGAATGGACAAAGAATTTTGATCCAGACCGTATCACACAATATGAGAGTGCAAGATATCGTAATTATGATGAAACATATGATTACAGCAATCTGGATGTGTACAGCCGGATGTACCCAGCGCTTTCCGAAATTCAGGAATATCTGGATAAAGATGGAAGCAAACCCTTCCTTTTGGTAGAGTACTGTCATAGCATGGGAAACGGACCTGGAGATTTTGAAGATTACTTCCAGATGATTCAGGATAATGATAAAATGTGCGGCGGCTTTGTCTGGGAATGGTGTGACCATGCGATTGCTCATGGAACTGCTGAGAATGGAAAGACTATATATGCTTATGGGGGCGACCATGGCGAAGAAATTCATGATGGCAACTTCTGTATGGATGGATTAGTATATCCGGACAGAACGGTACATACAGGACTTTTGGAATACAAGAATGTTTATCGCCCGGCAAGAGTTATTTCCTATAACAAAGAAAGCGGAGAACTGGTGCTTCATAACTACATGGATTTTGATGACTTGAAAGATTATGTGAAGATTAGTTATGAGCTGACACAGGATGGTCTTGTGATCAGCAAAGGCATACTTCCGGAGTTTTCTGTGGCACCACACGGGGAAGGAAAAACAAACCTAAAGATCAATGTTCCAGAGAATGGGAAATGTTATTTAAAACTTATTTACCATCTGAAAAAAGAATTGCCACTGTTGGATGAAGACCATATTCTTGGATTTGATGAAATTGAGGTAAGTAAAGAGGATACAAAATGTAAACTTGCAGAGAAATGGATACCAAAAACAGTAGTGGACTCTGAATTACAGGTAAATGAAAATGATACACAGATTCATATCAAGGGGCGTGAATTTGCTTATACCATAGACAAACGTACTGCACTCTTTACAGAGATGAAATTCGCAGGGCGGGAATACTTGAACCATCCGATGGAATTAAATATTTGGAGAGCTCCAACAGATAACGATATGTACATCAAGTCTGAATGGAAGAAAGCCCACTATGATAAGGCTTACACAAGAGCCTATACGACAGAGGTTGTGCAGGGAAAACATGGTGTGAAGATTACAAGCCATGCTTCCGTTGTGGCAGAGACAGTACAGAAGATACTTGATGTGACGATTACATGGAAAATAGAAGCTGCTGGAAAGATTGATGCAGATATTGCAGTAACAAAAGACGATGAATTCCCGGATCTTCCGAGATTTGGTGTGAGGATGTTCCTGGATAAAAAACTTTCAGCTGTAAGATACTTTGGAATGGGACCACAGGAAAGCTATTGTGACAAACATCAGGCTGCGAGCCACGGTTTGTATCAGGCAAATGTAGATGATTTGCATGAGGATTATATTCGCCCACAGGAAAATGGAAGCCATTATGATTGTGAATATGTAGAGCTTAACAACAGCCGATATGGAATTGTGGCCTCTGCGGAAAATGCCTTCTCATTCAATGCTTCTTATTATACGCAGGAAGAACTTGAGGAGAAAACGCATAATTATGAACTGACAGAATCAGATAGTGTAGTATTTTGTGTTGACTATGCACTAAATGGCATTGGTTCTAACAGTTGTGGTCCAGTTGTATTGGAGCAGTACCGATTTGATGATGTATTATTCCGGTTCCAGTTTACACTGATACCGTATATAAAGGGATAATAAAGTTTCATGTAACCCGTAAACAAGGAAAGAGAGTCTGATTGTTATGTAAAGTCCGGATATACAGAGCAATCAGACAAAAACAGAGAAAAAACTAGAATTAGACATCATACTCTGTTAGACATCTTGAAATTCTAAGTGCGATGAAGATGAGGAGCAAAGAAATTCGATGGAAGAAAAAAAGTATTTGAAATGGTATAACAAAATTGGATATGGATCAGGTGATATTGCAGGTAATGTAGTCTATGCGTTCCTGACATCTTTTATGATGGTCTATCTGACGGACTCGGTAGGACTTGCTGCAGGTGTCGTAGGTACCCTGATTGCCGTATCAAAACTATTTGATGGTTTTACGGATATATTTTTTGGATCAATGATTGACAAAACACACAGTAAAATGGGAAAAGCGAAACCCTGGATGCTATATGGATATATTGGTTGTGCCATTACGCTGGTCTGCTGTTTTGCAGTACCAGTCAGCTTGGGAACAACGGCTAAATATGCGTGGTTCTTTATCTCTTACACACTGTTAAATGGTGTGTTTTATACAGCAAACAATATTGCTTATTCAGCACTTACGTCATTGATTACAAAGAACAGCAAAGAGCGTGTGCAGATGGGATCTTACCGTTTTATTTTTGCGTTTTCAACAAGTCTTCTGATTCAGGCAATTACAGTTGGATTTGTAGATAAATGTGGTGGAGATGCTGCAGCATGGAGAACGGTTGCTATTATCTATGCAATCATTGGTCTTGTCGTAAATACGATTTCAGCACTTTCTGTTAAGGAACTTCCTGAGGAAGAACTTAACGAAGGAGAAGTAAAGGATGATAATGAAAAGTACGGAATGGTACAGGCATTCAAGCTTCTTGTTAAAAACAAATATTACATGATGATTTGTGGAACATATATTTTACAGCAGTTATATGGTGCCATGATTGGAGCCGGCATTTATTACATGACATGGGTACTGAAAAATAAGAATTTGTTTGGACAATTTGCATGGGCAGTAAATATTCCACTGATCATTGCCCTGATTTTCACACCGACATTAGTTGGTAAGTGGAAAGGTATGTATAAACTGAACTTAAGAGGTTATGTCTTAGCAGTCATCGGTAGAGCACTTGTTGTTGTTGCAGGATATATGGGCAGTGTTCCGCTGATGATGGCGTTTACAGCTCTTGCAGCCTTAGGTCAGGGACCATGGCAGGGAGATATGAATGCAGTTATCGCATCCTGCTCTGAGTACACTTATCTTACACAGGGAAAGAGAATTGACGGAACGATGTACTCTTGTACTTCTCTTGGCGTAAAAATTGGTGGAGGTATTGGAACCGCTGTTGTTGGATGGCTGCTTGAGTTCAGCGGATATATCGGAACAAATGCAACTCAGCCGCAGTCTGCACTTGATATGATGCAGTTTATGTATCTTTGGCTTCCGTTAATCTTTGATGTATTGATTATGTTTGTACTTTCAAGAATGAATGTAGAAGATGCAAATAAAAAACTGAAAGCAGAAAAAGGAATTGTTACAGATGAAGTAACAGATGCATCAGACATAAATTAGAATTAACAGGAGAAAGCATTGTCTAGTCATTGCTCGATGAGACAGTGCTTTTTTCTATATATAGACAAACGTTGCAAAGGGGAGTATTTCATGCAGTTAAAATATGTTGACACAAAAGAGGAGATCATAGCAATAAATAGGAAGTCAAAACATATTGAACCACATCTTCATAATGCACTGGAGATCGTTTGTGTAACAAGTGGAGCATTAGAACTTGGTGTCGGACAGGAACTATACCATATGGAAAAAGGAGATATAGGCTTTGTATTTCCAGATGTTATTCATCACTATCAGGTACTGACACCCGGTGTAAATAAAGCGACTTATCTGATTGCATCGCCATTTACGATAGCCAAATTTGCAGATATCATGCAATCCATGGCTCCTGAATACCCAATCATCAAAGCGGAAAAGGTTGAACCGGAGGTATATAGGGTTATAAATGCAATTTTAGAGACAGAACAGTCGGATATTACTGTTGCACAGGCATATCTTCAAATTGTGTTGGCACGCTGCATAGGAAAATTAAATTTGGTAGAAAAGAGTAATGTGGGGAGCAACGATCTCATTTACCAGACAGTTTCCTATATATCAGCAAATTTCAAGAAGAAGTTTTCTCTGGAAGAGATGGCAAAAGATCTGGGTGTGAGCAAATATGTTTTATCCAGACTCTTTTCCAAAACATTCCATAGAAACTTTAATCAATATCTTAACGATGCAAGGCTGAACTATGCATGCCAGCGTTTGGAAAATACGAGTGATTCTATTACAAAAATTTGTCTAGATAGTGGATTTGAAAGTCAGAGAACATTTAACCGAGTATTTAAAGAAAGATATAAAATATCACCGAGTGACTACCGGAGTACATGTCTGAAAGATATGACTGTAACAAGCTTAGCAAGTTAACAATTACATAAAAAGAGAAAATAGGTTGCTTTTTTTATCGTCAAAAGATATGATGTTAAAAGTAGCATTTACAATTTTGTAATATAAATGCATAAGTACAAAATACAAGGAGAAATCCATGAGAAAACTAGCATTAGATGATGATATTTTATTAGAAATCGAGAAACCTGCCCGTTACATCGGCGGAGAGGTGAATGCGGTGATGAAGAACGTGGAAGACATCGACGTGCGATTCGCGATGTGTTTCCCGGATGTCTATGAGATCGGTATGTCTCATTTGGGGATTCAGATTCTTTATGATATGTTTAACCGCAGAGAGGATGTGTGGTGTGAGAGAGTTTACTCTCCATGGCATGATCTGGATAAAGTGATGAGAGAACAGAAGATTCCGCTTTTTGCACTGGAGTCCCAGGATCCGATCAAGGACTTTGATTTCCTCGGAATCACAATTCAGTTTGAGATGTGTTATACGAACATTCTGCAGATCCTTGATCTGAGTCAGATTCCACTGCATGCAAAGGACAGAACTTTAGATGATCCATTTGTGATTGGCGGTGGCCCGTGCACATACAATCCGGAGCCGATCGCAGAGTTCTTTGATATCTTTTATATCGGAGAAGGTGAGACGGCTTATGATGAGCTGCTTGACGCTTATAAGGAATGGAAAGGTTCAGGAAAGAGCCGCCGGGAGTTCTTAGAACGTGCAGCGCAGATCGAGGGTCTGTATGTTCCGATTTTTTATGATGCAGAATATAATGAAGACGGTACTTTGAAATCATTTACACCGAATAATGAATATGCATCGGCTGTAGTTAAGAAGCAGATTGTTATGGATGTAACAGATGCACCGTATCCGATGAAACCGGTTGTTCCTTTTATCAAAGTAACGCAGGACAGAGTTGTTCTTGAGATCCAGAGAGGATGTATCCGTGGGTGTCGTTTCTGCCAGGCAGGAATGCTTTACCGTCCGGTCAGAGAAAGAAATGTTGAGCGATTGAAACAGTATGCGCATGATATGCTGCAGAATACCGGTCATGAGGAGATTTCTCTTAGTTCATTAAGTTCCAGTGATTATTCTGAATTGAAAGAACTGGTAACATATCTGATCGATGAGTTTAAGAATAAGGGAATTAATATTTCTCTTCCGTCTCTTCGAATCGATGCCTTCTCTCTTGATGTAATGAGTAAGGTTCAGGATATCCGCAAGAGTAGTCTGACATTTGCACCGGAGGCCGGATCACAGAGAATGCGTGACGTGATCAATAAAGGTCTGACAGAAGAAGTGATCTTAAATGGAGCCGGAGAAGCTTTCGAAGGTGGATGGACAAAGGTAAAACTTTACTTTATGCTTGGACTTCCTACAGAGACTGAGGAGGATATGAAAGAGATTGCTCACCTTGCGGAAAAGGTTGCCCGCAGATATTATGAGATTCCAAAAGATCAGAGACATGGAAAATGTCAGATCACGGCAAGTTCTTCTTTCTTTGTACCGAAGCCGTTCACACCGTTCCAGTGGGCTCCGATGTGTAAAGCAGAAGAATATATGAGACGTGCACATCTTGTAAATGATGAATTTAAAGAACAGTTAAACCGTAAGAGTCTGAAATATAACTGGCATGATGCGGAAGTTACGGTTCTGGAAGGTATTATGGCCAGAGGTGACCGTAAGATCAGCAAGGCGATCGAGGAGGCATATCGTCTGGGATGTTTGTTCGATTCCTGGACAGAGAGTTTCCACAATGAACTTTGGATGCAGGCATTTGAGAACACGGGTGTTGATATTGATTTTTACAATCTGCGTGAGCGTGGAGAAGATGAATTGTTCCCGTGGGATTTCATCGATATTGGTGTGACAAGAAAGTTCCTGCGCAGAGAATGGGATCGTGCGATGGAAGAAAAAGTAACTCCGAACTGCCGTATGCAGTGTTCCGGATGTGGTGCAGCGAAATTTGGAGGAGGTGTCTGTTATGAAGGCAAGAATTAAATTTAGAAAATATGGTTCTCTCCGATTCATCGGACATCTTGACGTGATGCGTTTCTTCCAGAAAGTGATGCGTCGCGCGGATATTCCGATTGCATTTTCAGGAGGATATAGTCCACATATGATCATGTCATTTGCTAACCCGCTTGGAATCGGACTGACAAGTGACGGAGAATATTTTGATATTGAATTAACAGAAGCAGTCAACAGTGCAGATGCAGTCAGAAGGATGAACGAAGCCTGTCAGATTGAGGGGATCGAGATCGTAAGCATCCGTAGAATTGCTGAGGAGAAGAAGATGACCGGAATGACAATCCTTGCAGGAGCAGATTATCTGACATCTGTGAGAAAGGGAGCATTTCCGGAGGGCTGGAAAGAACGATTTTCAGAATTTATGGAACAGCCGGAGATCCGGATCGTAAAGCAGACGAAACGAAGCGAGAAGGAAGTTGACATTAAACCATTGATCTATGCATGGGAACTGCGAGGCGATTCTGTTTACCTGAAAGTGGCAGCAGGAAGTGTAGAGAATCTGAAACCGGATCTTGTGATGGAAGCATTTTGTCAGTTCCTTGGAATTGAACCGGACAGCGTGAAATTCCAGCATCACAGACTGGAAATGTATACAGATCGCAGTGAAGATGGATCCCTGATTCCATTAGAGGAAATGGGTGTTGATATGACAGGCGATGAGGAATGAGAAGAAACAGATGAAACGAAAAGTTTTGATAGAGAAAAAAGAAAATCATGTGTGGACCTTTTTTCTGGAAGAGGATCAGATTGCTGAAATTCACTGTGCAAAGTCCGACGAACAGGAAAAGGTGCATCAGATTGGCGATATATATGTCGCCAAAGTACAGAATATCGTACAGAATATAGGGGCAGCTTTTCTTGAGATCGAACCTGGCGTTAATTGTTATTTTGATTTAAGAGATGCACAGAATGCATTTTTTACGCATAAGATTGGGAAGAAGCCACTTTGCATCGGTGATGAACTGGTAGTTCAGATCAGCAGGGAAGCTGTAAAGACAAAGGTTCCGACAGTGACCGGTAATATCAGTCTGACAGGCAGATATGCCGTTTTGACGCATGGTAATACAAGAATAGGTGTATCTTCTAAAATTGCAAAAAAAGACAGGGAAGCCTATAAGGAGCGCCTTCAGGAATATCAGAATGACCAGTATGGTCTTATAATCAGAACAAATGCAAAAGATGCTGCATTCGAAGATGTCCTTACAGAGATTGAACAGCTGAAAGCGGAATATGAACATCTTTTAAAATATGCGGCTTCCAGAGTGTGTTTCTCATGCCTGAAATCTGCTCCACCGTCCTATATTACAGATCTGAAAAATGTCTATATGGATGGCATGGAAGAAATTCTTGTGAATGATGCAGAAATATATGAAAAGATTTGCGGCTATTTCAAGAAAGAAATGCCGGAGAATCTGGAACTGGTTCATTTCCATGATGACAGTGGTTATCCACTTGGAAAGATTTATAGTACAGAAACAGCGGTTGAACATGCCTTAGCAGAAAGAGTCTGGCTGAAACATGGAGGATATCTGGTGATCCAGGTAACAGAGGCGCTTACCGTGATAGACGTAAATTCCGGGAAAAACGTCCGTAAAAAGGGTGATGATGAGTCTACATTGAAGATGAATCTGGAGGCGGCGAAGGAAACAGCCAGACAGATACGTCTTCGTAATCTGTCTGGAATCATTCTGATTGATTTTATAAATCAGGATGAGGAAAAGAATGAGGAAACTTTATTAAAAGAATTCCGATATTTTCTTGCGAAAGATCCAATCCAGACAACATTAGTTGATATTACAGCACTTGGACTTGCTGAGGTGACGAGAAAGAAAGTGCGTAAGCCGCTGCATGAAGCAGTAAGAGAGATAGAATAGTAGATGCATTTGCAGGCAGAGACAACAGAGGAGATGCTAATATAATGAGTAAGAAAGAACTGAAAACAAATGCAATGAGAATCTTGGACAGGAACAAGATACCATATGAATATGAAACCTATGAATGTGATGAATTTGTCGATGGAATCACAACAGCAGATAAAATCGGTCTTCCGCACGAACAGGTATATAAGACGCTTGTGACGGTTGGAAAAACAGGCGGGCATTATGTGTTTGTTATTCCGATTGCGGCGGAGCTTGATCTGAAAAAGGCTGCGAAGTCAGTCGGGGAAAAATCAGTAGAAATGCTCCATGTGAAGGATATTACTGCGGTGACCGGTTATGTGCGTGGTGGCTGTACGGCAATCGGAATGAAGAAGCAATTTCCGACTGTGATCGATTCCAGTGCACAGCATCAGGAATACATTTATGTAAGTGGCGGGAAGATTGGAATGCAGATCAAATTGAAACCGGATGATCTGAAAAAGGCTGCACGGGCGGAATATGGAGAGATCACGTTTTAATTGATTATTATTAATGTTTATAAGAAATTCCTATAAGTTTTCTTATTTAAAAGTTTACAAGAACTGTGGAACACTGTATAATAATGAACCGATAATGCAGAAAGCAGTATTGTTACTGTTCACGGGAAACTCGAAACAGCAACGCAGAATTACATTGGAGGAATAGCAAGAATGAAGAAAGTAGTAAAGTTCGGCGGAAGTTCTCTTGCGAGCGCAGAACAGTTTAAAAAAGTTGGAAATATTATCCGTGCAGAAGAATCCAGAAGATATGTTGTACCATCTGCTCCGGGAAAGCGTTTTTCAGCTGATACAAAGGTAACAGATATGCTCTATGGCTGCTATGCGGCTGCTGAGAATGGTGAAGATTTCACAGAGAAGCTTGCAGCAATTAAAGATAGATATCAGGAAATTATTGATGGACTTGGTTTAAAGTTCTCCCTGGATGAGGATTTTGAAGTGATCCGCAAGAACTTTTCTGAAAAAGCAGGAAGCAATTATGCAGCATCCAGAGGAGAATTCCTGAATGGTAAGATTATGGCTGCATATCTTGGATTTGAATTCATTGATGCAGCAGAGGTTGTTCGTTTTGATGAGAATGGAGATTTCCAGTCCGAGATCACAAATGAAATTATGTCTGCACGACTTGAAAAGGCTAAGAATGCTGTTATCCCGGGATTCTACGGAGCAACAGAGGAAGGACGTGTAGTTACATTTTCAAGAGGTGGTTCTGATATCACAGGTTCTCTTGTAGCTCGTGCAGTCAATGCAGATCTTTATGAGAACTGGACGGATGTATCAGGATTCCTGATTGCAGATCCAAGAATTGTAAAAGGATCAAAATCAATTGAGACAATTACATATAAAGAGCTTCGTGAGCTTTCTTATATGGGCGCAAGTGTCCTTCATGAAGATGCGATCTTCCCGGTAAGAAGAGCAGGAATCCCGATCAATATCCGTAATACAAATGCACCGGCAGACAAAGGAACACTTATCGTAGAAGCAACATGCTATCAGCCGAAGTACACAATTACAGGAATCGCCGGAACAGATGGATTCGCTGCGATCACAATTGAAAAAGCGATGATGAACTCAGAAGTTGGTTTCTGTCGTAAAGTACTTCAGGTATTTGAAGACAATGGTGTTTCTATTGAGCACATGCCATCTGGAATCGATACAATGACAATCTTTGTCCACAAAGATAAGTTTGAAGAGAAAGAACAGCAGATTCTTGCAGGAATTCACAAAGCGGTAGATCCGGATCACATTGAGCTTGAGTCTGATCTTGCACTGATCGCGATCGTAGGTCGTGGAATGAAGTCTACAAGAGGAACAGCAGGAAGAATCTTCTCTGCACTTGCTCACGCACACATTAATGTCAAGATGATCGACCAGGGATCCAGTGAGCTTAATATCATCGTTGGTGTACGTCATGATGATTTTAAAAATGCGATCAAAGCATTGTATGAGATTTTCGTACTGACACAGATTTAAAACCAAGAAAGGCTGAAAAGAGATGAATATCTTATTTTTTCTGAAACCGAAGAGCGAGGTTGCTTTTATTTATGATTACAGCACATTACGTCAGGTTTTGGAAACAATGGAATTTCATAAATATGCATCCATTCCAATGCTGAATAAGGCAGGGGAATATGTCGGAACAATGACAGAAGGAGATATCCTTTGGGGAATCAAGAAGTATACGAATCTGAACCTGAAAGAGGCAGAGACAATTTTTATCCAGGACTTCCCACGAAAAGCAGATTATGAGGCTGTATCGGCAGATGCTGACATGGAGGATCTTCTTCAGAAAGCGATGAATCAGAATTTTGTTCCGGTTGTGGATGACCAGAAGAAATTCATTGGAATCATAACAAGAAAAAGTATTATTGAATACTGTTATGAAAAAATAAAAAAATTAGATGAACCCTATTGACAAATCTAAATTTGCAAGTTAATATATATGAGTATGCCGCACAACGAGGTATTTAAGTTCTGATTTCAGACACCATAGTTGGCGAGTAATGATAATAGGAGGTGCCATATGTACGCGATTATAGCAACAGGTGGTAAACAGTACAAAGTAGCTGAAGGCGATATCATTAGAGTAGAGAAACTTGGGGTAGAAGCTGGTGAGACTTATACATTTGACCAGGTACTTGCAGTTAACAACGACAAGATGGTTGTTGGTAACCCGACAGTTGAAGGTGCAACAGTTACAGCTTCTGTAATCGGTGACGGTAAAGCTAAGAAAGTTATCGTTTACAAGTATAAGAGAAAATCTGGATACCATAAGAAAAACGGTCACAGACAGCAGTACACAGAAGTAAAGATCGAAAAGATCAACGCTTAATCTGTTTCTGATGATTAAGGTAACCATTTATAAGACCGAACGGCAGGAATATGTTGGGTTTGATATGGAGGGTCATGCGGGATATGCAGAGGCCGGTGAAGACATTGTCTGTGCCGGAGTATCCGCTCTCGTGATCAATGCGCTGAATTCAATTGAGCGTTTTACAGATGATGAGACAAGCTGCGTTTCGGATGAAGATACCGGAAGTATTGAGTTCCGTTTTGACGGAATACCATCACATGATGCCACATTATTGCTGGATTCCATGATTCTTGGTCTGGAAGAGATAGAAGACAGCAATGACTACGAGAAATATATCGACATAATTTTCAAGGAGGTGTAATTACCATGATGAAAATGAATCTTCAGTTTTTCGCTCATAAAAAAGGAGTTGGTTCTACAAAGAACGGTCGTGACTCCGAGGCAAAGAGACTGGGCGCTAAAAGAGCAGACGGACAGTTTGTAAAAGCTGGTAACATTCTTTACAGACAGCGTGGAACAAAGATCCATCCAGGACTTAACGTAGGACGCGGTGGAGATGACACTCTGTTTGCACTTGTAGACGGTGTAGTAAGATTTGAAAGAAAAGGAAGAGATAAGAAACAGGTTTCTATCTATCCAGTAGCTGAGTAATCAGTTTTGGCTGGAAAGTTCCGACGGAATCTTTTCACTCGCATACATGGCAAAAGGAAGCCTCAGACGTTTTTTAAGGTCTGAGGCTTTTTCTTTCAAAGAAATCTTTTATTGTCAGATGATAAAGAAATTTACGCATATATGATGTGAATAAAGATACAGAAACAGTTGTTGATACAAATTAAGAGGAGAATAATATGTTTGCAGACAGAGCTAAGATATTGATCCGTTCCGGTAAAGGCGGAGACGGTCACTGCAGCTTCCGCAGAGAACTGTATGTACCAAACGGCGGACCGGACGGTGGAGACGGTGGACACGGCGGAGACCTGATCTTCGAAGTAGATGAAGGGCTGAATACTCTTGTTGACTACAGACATAAGAGAAAATTTGCTGCCGAAGATGGGGAACAGGGCGGAAAGCGCCGCTGTCACGGTAAGGACGGAAAAGACCTTGTTCTTCGTGTGCCGGAAGGTACAGTAATTAAAGAATCTGTTACAGGAAAAGTTATCGCTGATATGTCCGGAGAGAACAGACGTCAGGTTGTCTTAAAAGGCGGCCGAGGCGGGCTTGGAAATCAGCATTTTGCTACTTCTACCATGCAGGTTCCGAAGTATGCACAGCCAGGACAGCCGGCAAGAGAGCTGGAAGTGAATCTGGAATTGAAGGTGATCGCAGATGTAGGTCTGATCGGTTTCCCGAACGTTGGTAAATCTACATTGCTTTCCCGTGTTACAAATGCGGAACCGAAAATTGCAAACTATCATTTCACAACATTGAATCCGAATCTCGGTGTTGTTGATCTGGATGGAGCAAAGGGATTCGTTATGGCTGATATCCCGGGACTGATCGAGGGTGCATCCGAAGGCGTTGGTCTTGGACATGAGTTCCTTCGCCATATCGAGAGAACAAAGTTAATGATCCATGTTGTTGATGCAGCCGGAACAGAAGGACGTGATCCGGTTGATGATATTCATAAGATCAATGCAGAGCTTGCTGCTTACAATCCGGAAATTGCGGAACGTCCGCAGGTAATTGCAGCAAACAAGACGGATCTGATCTATGATCCGGAAGATGATCCGGTTCAGCGCTTGAAAGATGAGTTTGAGCCAAAGGGAATCAAAGTATTTCCTATCTCCGGAGCTACAGGAAAAGGAATCTCTGATCTTCTCTACTATGTAAGTAACGAGCTTCAGAAGCTGGATCAGAAACCGGTAGTATTCGAGCAGGAATACTTCCCGGATGATGAACTGATCTATGAAGATCTTCCTTATACGGTAGAACAGGCAGATGGAATGTATGTAGTTGAAGGTCCGAAGATTGAGAAAATGCTTGGATATACGAATCTTGATTCAGAGAAGGGATTTGCATTCTTCCAGAAGTTCCTGAAAGATTCAGGTATTCTTGCAGATCTTGAGAGAGCTGGCATCCAGGAAGGTGACACAGTTAGAATGTACGGACTTCAGTTTGATTATTATAAATAAGGAGAATATTATGACTACAAAACAGAGAGCCTATTTAAAAGGACTTGCGATGACAATGGATCCGATTTTCCAGGTTGGAAAGGCAAGCATGAATCCGGGGCTTACGGAGGCAATTGCCGAGGCACTGGAAGCACGTGAGCTGATCAAGATCAGTGTTTTAAAGAACTGCATGGATGATCCGAGAGAAATCGCAGAGACACTTGCAGAGAGAACACAGTCTCAGGTTGTTCAGGTAATCGGAAAGAAAATCGTTCTTTACAAAGAAGGAAAAGACGATAAAAAGAAAATTCAGCTTCCAAAATAATTATTTTTTCAGCTTCTGAGTTATTATATGATTCGGAAGCTGAATTTGAATATAGGAAACTCGCAGAGCGTGTTTTCCATAGTAGAAAAGGAACGGGTATAGACAATGAAGATTGGTATTATGGGTGGTACATTTGAGCCGATTCATATCGGTCATCTTCTTCTTGGTGAGTTTGCTTATGAAGATTTTGGACTTGATGAGATCTGGTTTTTACCGAATGGAAATCCTCCACACAAAGAGACACTCGATACAGAAGAGGCAATGCATCACAGGATCGAGATGGTTCGTCTTGCAATAAAAAGTAATCCGAATTTCTCATTGAATCTTTCAGAAGCGGATACGAAGAAGCACTCTTATACGTATCATACAATGAGGCATTTTAACGAGATCTACCCAAACGATGAATTTTATTTTATTCTCGGAGCGGATTCTCTGTTTGCTTTTGAAGAGTGGAAAGATTTCAGAAAAATTTTTACGACCTGTACGATTCTTGCAGCAATGCGTGACGACAAAGATGCTTCAGCAATGAAGGGACAGATACGATATCTCACGGAAGCATACGGAGCGCATATAGAACTGCTTCGCGCGCCGTTGGTAGAGATTTCTTCCACTACAATAAGAGAAAGGGTAGCAAAGGGACTCAGCGTGCGTTATATGGTGCCTGATGTTGTCGCGGATTATATCAAAGAAAAGAATCTATATATTTAAAGCATATTTTATCTGCACTTGTCAAAATGGTGGTGTGGAGTGAACAGTAACCAGAGAGGAGACAGAACACAATTATGAAAGAAGCTTTCATTGACATTAGAAAACAACTGGAAAAAAAGCTGAAAAAAGATCGTTTTGAACATACAATCGGAGTTATGTATACAGCAGCATCTCTTGCAATGCGTTATCATGAAGATATCGATGATGCTATGATGGCAGGACTTCTGCATGATTGTGGAAAGTATGGTTCTGCGCAGGAACAGGTTGAGAGATGTCAAAAACACGGTATTCTGCTTACACAATCAGAACTTGAGATGCCGGCATTGGTCCATGCGAAACTGGGAGCATATTTCGCGGAGAAAGAGTATGGTGTGACCAATAAAGGCGTTTTAAGTGCAATTACATGGCATACAACAGGACGACCGGAGATGACAATGCTTGAGAAGATTATTTATATTGCTGATTATATTGAACCGAACAGAAAGATAATTCCTGGTCTTCAGGAGATCCGTGAAACTGTGTTTGTCGATATTGACCACGCAATCTGTCTTTGTGCAGGGAATACGGTTAATTATCTGCGTAAGAATGGTAAGCCGGTAGATCCGATGAGCATTGAAACTTATCAATATTATAGCGACAAAGGAGAATAAAAGATGAATCAGTCAAAAGAAATGGCAAAGCTGGCATATGCAGCCCTCAGTGATAAAAAAGGAGAAGATATCCAGATCATCGATATCTCAGGCGTGTCTGTACTTGCAGATTATTTCCTGATCGTAAATGGAAACAGTGACAGTCAGGTGAATGCCCTTGTGGATAATGTTGAGGAAGAATTGCATAAAGCAGGATATTCTCTGGTACAGAGAGAAGGAAATGCATCCGGAAGATGGGTGTTACTTGATTTTGGTGATATTATTGTACACGTCTTTGATCGTGAGAACAGACAGTTCTACAATTTGGAGAGAATCTGGAAAGATGGACATCATGTGTCTGTTGAAGATCTTGAAGCATAAATAATGAGAGTTATAAAAAACTGGCAGAAGAGTAGTGGAGTACTACATTCTGCCAGTTTTTTATACTTTGAGTTCTAATTAAAAATCCTATATCCAGTAATGAGATTTAATACATACGGATAACACCGATCACCTTACCCAGGATAGTGACATCTGTAAGAATGATCGGATCATATGCATCATTTTCCGGCTGCAGGCGAATAATACCTTCTTCACGATAGAAAGTCTTGACTGTAGCGCCATCTTCAATCAGTGCAACTACCTGTTCCCCATTTTCAGCAGATGGAGTCTGCTCAACAATAACATAATCCCCACTCAGAATTCCTGCATTGATCATACTTTCACCTTGTACCTGAAGCATAAATGTCTGCTTGTTCGGCATATATTCTACAGGAATAGGAAAATAATCCTCAATATTCTGTTCTGCAAGAAGCGGTTCGCCGGCAGCGACACGGCCTATGATCGGAATATTCACCATCTCTCTTCTTGTCAGGTTGAAATTATCATCCAGAATCTCAATTGCACGAGGCTTGGTAGGGTCTCTTCTTATGTAACCATTCTTTTCCAGCGTCTCCAGATGCGAATGAACGGAAGAGGTAGACTTTAAATTCACAGCCTCACAGATCTCACGAACTGCCGGCGGAAAGCCTCTTGTTAAAATCTGGTCTTTTATATATTCTAAAATCTCTTTTTGCTTAGGAGTAATATTCCCTTCTGACATATTGTTCCCTCCGAATCTACTATAATCATAAGAACATAATAACACAGCATTTTTTAGAAAGCAAACATTTGTTGCGAAAATATGTTCGGTTTTATGAAGTAAAATGCTTGACAAACATTTGTTCGAACGATATAATGAAAACATAAAAGAACAGATGTTCGATGCATAGCAATAACAGAAGATAGGTATACAGTAAGCGAAAAGAGAGGAAAAGGATTATGAAAAAGTATTCAGGAAATCATTCAGTAAATTCAAAGAAGAAACATGGTGTTATTCGTCATTCTGGTTTGGTAATATGCAGTATTCTTTTTATTCTCTGCAGCTGTATGTACTTTGGAATGTTCCGAGTTTCGGCAAAGGAAATAGATCAACAGAGAACTTCAGATGCTATTGAGATCTGTTACACAAGTAGATTAATTGAACCAGGTGACAGCCTTTGGAGCATTGCAGAAGAAACAATTACAGACGGATATGGCTCCGTAAGCGAATATGTAGAAGCACTTAAGGTGATGAATCATCTTGATTCGGATACGATTCATGCAGGTCAATACCTGATGATCGCTTACGAAAAATTCTAAATGGTATCAATATACACCCTATGTATTGATATATACACTCCCTGAATCCGAAGAAGATTGCTATCTGCTTTCCAGAAATAGCGCTTTAAATAGCAGCAGATAGTCTCTTCGGATTTTTAACAGAAATCAATCTATACGACAAATACCGATTTTTCCAAAAGATCTAGACGAAAAACAGTACTTATGTTAAAATATATAAGAAATATAGGATTTCAGTACATTTGAATCTATAAAGGAGCTTTTAATATGGCAGAAACTTCTAACAGAAAAACATATCATGAACAGACATATATAGATAACACATTACGTCTCAGAGAGATCCTGAAGACATTGCCTCCATTTGCAAAGGATTATTTTCGTGCGGTGGAACCAACGACATCTGCGCGGACCAGGATTTCTTATGCCTATGATATCCGTGTTTTCTTTCATTTCCTTATGGAGAATAATCCGGTTTATAAAAATTATACGATCGAACAATTTGAGGTACATGATCTGGAACGCCTGGAGCCTGTAGATATTGAGGAATACCAGGAATATCTGAAGGTCTATAAGAATGACGAAGAAAAATGTATCACGAACACAGAAAAGGGACTTGCAAGAAAGATGTCTGCGCTTCGCAGCTTTTATGGATATTATTTTAAACGGCAAATTATCAGCAAGAACCCTACGTTGCTTGTGGAGATGCCAAAGATGCACGAGAAAGCGATTATACGGCTTGATACGGATGAAATCGCAATGCTCCTGGATTATGTTGATCATGGAGGGGATAATCTTACAGGTCAGCGGAAAGCATATTTTGAAAAGACAAAAAATCGAGATCTGGCAATTCTGACGCTTCTGCTTGGAACAGGAATCCGTGTATCAGAATGTGTTGGACTGGATCTTCAGGATATTGATTTTAAGAATAACGGAATTACTGTAACACGAAAAGGTGGGAATCAGATGGTTGTGTATTTCGGTGAAGAGGTTGAGAATGCATTAAAGACGTATCTTTACACGACCAGGAAGCAAACTATACCACTCTCCGGTCATGAAAACGCATTGTTCTTGTCTACCCAGCGAAAACGGATGGGCGTTCAGGCTGTTGAAAATATGGTAAAGAAGTACGCCAGGGAGGTCACTCCGAATAAGAAGATAACTCCACATAAACTGCGCAGCACTTACGGAACAGCACTTTATAAAGAAACCGGAGACATTTATCTTGTCGCAGATGTTCTGGGGCATAAAGATGTCAATACAACAAAGAAACATTATGCAGCAATCGATGAAGACCGACGCCGTCAGGCGGCAGGTGCTGTAAAGCTTCGTGAAGTATAGGAAGTAAAAAGAATAAGAATAGATAAAAAGGATACAGAAAGAATGCACTACTGCTCTTCTGTATCCTTTGCACTATACATTTTAATAAATAAGATTAAACAATATTTCTGGCTTCTTTTTCAATACTTTCTTTTAAAAGAATATACTGTTCAATTGCTTTCGCTGTACCTTGTACTCCGAGTTCAGAACTGTTTAAGCAAAGCTCATAGCTGGCTGCCTCGCCCCACTTCTTGTTTGTATAATAATTGTAATAGCTTGCTCTCTTTTTATCCGTCTTATTGATCAGATCTTTTGCTTTTGCATCCGTAAGATCAAGTCTTGTTGCTACACGACGAATACGATCTTCCATATCTGCACGAATGAAGATGCTGACAACATTTGGATAGGATTCAAGTGCATAATCTGCACAACGGCCTACCAGGACACATGGTCCCTCATCTGCAATCTTTTTAATTGCATCAAACTGTGCAAGAAAAACTTTGTGATTGATAGGCATCTCCGTGTATGTGTTGCCGGCATATCCCATAGAATATGTATCCATCACAAGAGAATATAGAAAACTGTTCGTTGGCTTTTCGTCATGAGTCTCAAATAATTCCTCACAGATACCACTTTCTTTTGCTGCACGCGCAAGCATTTCCTTGTCGTATAATTTAATTCCAAATGCCTCGGCAACGAAATGTCCGATCTCTTTTCCACCACTTCCGTACTGACGTCCGATTGTTATAATAGTATTTGTCTTCATAATAAGCCACACTCCTTTTCAAGTCTATGCGAAATCTTATCTATATTATAACCAAAAAGATGAAAAAAGACAATGTCAATTCACTATTTCCTACACCATTTCTTATACTTAGTTTTGTTTTCTTAATTTATTTAATAAATCTTTAAAATAGTCTGGCAAAGGTGCGTCAAATTCTATATATTCTCCTGTAGATGGATGAGTGATACCAAGGATTTTTGCATGCAAAGTCTGTCCCTGGAGTTTATAAGGACATTTTGCAGGACCATAAATCTCATCGCCCAGAATTGGATGTCCGATACTGGACATATGAACACGGATCTGATGTGTCCGACCGGTTTCAAGCTGGCACTCAATGTAGGTAAAATTACCAAATCTTTCCAATACACGGTAATGAGTGACTGCATGTCGCCCATTTGGTGCTTTTGTACTCATCTTCTTACGATCTGTAGGGTGCCGACCGATCGGAGCGTTCACAGTGCCTGTATCCTCCTTCAGATTGCCATGTACGATAGCGTGATACTTTCTTGTGATAGAATGTTCTTTTAATTGTTCTGCAAGAATCTGATGAGCTTTATCATTTTTGCAGATCAGAAGGGAACCGGTTGTATTCATGTCAATCCGATGGACGATTCCCGGACGGATTACACCATTGATTCCCGACAGGTTTTCTCCACAGTGATATAGAACCGCATTGACCAGCGTATGGCTGTAATGTCCCGGTGCAGGATGTACAACCATTCCTTTTGGTTTGTTAACGACGAGAATGTCATCATCTTCATAGAGAATATCCAGAGGAAGATTTTCAGGCTGAATATCAAGTGGTTCCGGGTCAGGGATCTGAAGAATGATAGTATCCCCTGTTGTTAACTTGTAATTCGCTTTAACCGGTAATTGATTTACAAGAATTTTTTTTTCTTTAATTAATTTCTGGATATAAGAACGGGAAAGGCTCTCTATTCTCCCGTCAAGGAATTTATCGATCCTTTCCCCTGTAATATCCGCATTAAAATGAAGTTCTTCCATAAGCTTTCAGAATCCTTCCTGTTGTGCGTTTTTATCTGTTCTTAAAATTTAAAAACTCAAAATCGTTGTCGTCCTTATAATAAAATAAAATGAGAACAACAAATAAAATACATGCAATTACAACATAGCAGTCTGCAACATTAAAGATTGGAAAATCAATCAGTCGGAAATAGAAAAAGTCAACAACATAATCAAGTTTCACACGATCGATCATATTTCCCACAGCTCCGGATGCAAGCAGTACAGCACAGATACGCAGTGGTCTGTAATGTGGTGTAAATGGCATCTTCTGGTACAGATACAAAATGACAGCAAGTATAATAATACCTCCGACTACAAACACAATCTGTCGATTCTGCATAATACCAAATGCAGCTCCGCGGTTCTCAAGATAGCGAAGTTCAAAAACTCCGGAAATCAAAGAGAAAGACTCGAGACGGCGTAAGATAGTAGATGCAAGATATTTGGTCCATTGGTCAAGTGCTAATGTGAGCAGAAACCCAATGGCAGCGAAAAGATAACTCTTTGTCTTTGTTTTTGTATTATTCATGAGTCGATAAGCTCCTCTTTTCTAAGCTTTTTAGATTATACATATTTCTGAATAGTTACACTGATCCGATTCTTTTTAGTGATTTTCCCCGCTTCCTCAAAACGGAACTTACCTAATCCGCGTACAGAGATAAGATCTCCTTCTTTTACCTGATATCCATTGCTTGTAATCAATTTGCCGTTTACAAAGACCTTTGCGCCTTCAATGAGTCCGGACAGTTTACTTCTGGAAGAAGAAAATGCAAGTGGAAGTAGGCTGTCTAAGCGAACAGATGAAACAGTTCCTTTTATCTGCTGGAAATCAGGCGTGTAGTTTATCATATCTAAGTTGATGACAGAACTATTTATAACAGTGTGGCGAACCCGGGTTAAGTCTTCTGTTACAACAGATACAAGGTCCTTATTGATAAAAAGAAGTGCTGAATCTTCTGTCACAAGAATATCTCCGGTTTTTGAACGGTCAATCCCAAGATTTAATATGGAACCAAGAAAATCCCTGTGAGTCAGGTCTTCGGAAAATCTTTTATTTTTTGGTTCTATTTTCACGGCACAAAACGGATAATCAATCTCTTTCGGAGTAATATCAGATACCCCATAACGCAAAGAAAGAGCCTCAGGGATAAATGCAGCCATCTGACGCTCCGCCATATCATACCCGCCAAAGAGGACATATCTTGAATAAAGCTTGTTCTTTGGCAGGGTATGCAGGATATTCTGATCATTCAGGTTAAGAAAATCCGAATATGTAACAATCTCACGTTCAAAAGCAATTCTGGAAAGTTCAATAAATCTGTGTTCCAAAAGCTTTGTTTCTTTTTTCTGATTTTCTTTTATCATAATAATTCTAAAATCCAGTTCCTATAGTTGAAGTTATATTCTAGTATCTTCCACGAACACTTGGTGTTTCCATAGATCCACTGAGAAGATCCTGAAGATCACCGGAAATATCAACATTTGTAGGTGTAACAAGGAAGATATAGCTGGAAATCTTCTGAAGGTTTCCGCTGATCGCAAATGCTGCTCCGGAAATAAAATCAATAATTCTCTGTGCAATCTCAAGATCCATACCTTCTAAGTTAAGGATTACAGTACGGCCTGCAAGTAATGTCTCTGTGATCTCACGGGAATCATCTACAGAAGTTGGTTTTACAACGCATACTTCCATGTTTCCGCCGTGTTTTGCAGCAGAACGCATTGGTGTAACCTTGCTGGAAGCAGAAGGCTGAAACGTCTTATCTTCATCAGCATCAAAGTCATTGAAAGATTCCTCTTTATTATTCTTCTTACCGAAGAAAGAACGACGCGGTTTTTCCTCAAAATCACCGTCATCTGCAAAATCATCATCATCATAAAATTCATCGTCATCATAATCGTCATCATTTAACTTCATGATGTCAAGAAATTTATCAAATACACCCATTTTTACACTCCTATCTTGTCCCCTTTTTCAGGTGGCGCTCTTTTTTATTCATACGATCCAACGAAAAAATGATACTATTCAATTACTGTTCAAAAATATTGTAAACAGTAACTCATTCATCAGGTTAATAAATTAAGTCAGATATTATAGTTCCTTGCACCAAAGATACCAGTTCCAACTCGAACCATAGTTGCTCCCTCTTCTATGGCAACCTCGTAATCATTGGTCATTCCCATTGAAAGTATGTTCACATAAACATTATCAATGTTTTTCTCATTAATGTCAACAGATAATTTATGTAAATTTGCGAAAATTTGACGATTTTCTTCCGGGTTATCGACAAAAGGTGCAATTGTCATCAGTCCGCAGACCTTGATATGTTCGAAATTTGCAATCTTTTCAATAAACGGGAGAACTTCTTCTGTTTTAAGTCCAAACTTACTTTCTTCCTGAGCAACATTTACTTCAATTAAAATATTAGCTGTAAGATTATGTTTTGCAGCTTCCTTTTCAATTGTCTCTGCAAGCTTGAAAGAATCGACAGAGTGGATCAGATCTACTTTATCAATAATATATTTTACCTTATTGGTCTGCAGATGTCCGATCATGTGCCAGTGGATATCATCAGGAAGTGCATCGTATTTGGCTGTGATTTCCTGCACTTTATTCTCACCAAACACACGGACACCGAGATCGTAAGCTTCCTGAAGCATTTCTATCGGTTTTGTCTTACTTACGGCGATCAATGTAACTTCTTCCCGCTTGCGTCCGGCACGGTCACAGGCTGCCTGAATCTTTGCTTCTACTTCTTTTAACTGTGTTTCTAGCATAAGTTATCTCTCCTTTTTTAAATTTGATTATCCTCTTTTGAATTTTGTATCCAATTTCCAAAGGACTACAAAATCAAATCACTGAAATACAACATCATCAGAGGAAACACCGGCTCCGTTTTGTACGATATGATCGTAATTAGAAAGTCCGTAAGAATCTCCTTCCTGAACAATGTAATATTCGTCGCTTTCACATAAAATGGATACTTTTTTGAAAATAGCGTATCCTTTATTGATATTGTAGACGCCCTTTAATGGCTTTTGGGTATCAATCGTATAAGTATCAGAAGAATCCGGTTTTACAATCACTGTTCCGGATTTCAGCTGATCTCGACTTAAATAAACTTCTCCATCGTCGGAGGTGTCATAGATATCAACAGCCTGAAATGAGGCAGTTCCTTTTGAATCCAAAACCATAACACCTTCTAAAGAGCTGTTACCTCCGTTTGTAATGTAATCATGAGGAATTACAAAGAACTGCTCTTCTACTACGGAAGATTTTGGAATCTTCAGGCCACACTCATCTTCTAAGATAAGTTCTATGTTCAGAAAACGCTCTGATGCATAACGAATCATAGAGTTGTCAAAGGTCAGAACACCATAGAAATTCCCATCTCGTTCAAGAACAGAGAAAGCGGACCACATCTTTTCACTGTCTTTATCTATGCGGACCTGCACATTCTGTAAATTAGATTTCTGAAATTCTTTTGCGGTGTCTTCTTTTAAAGGTATCACTACGGACCAGTTTTCACTGGTAATCAAGCGGTAAGCCGGTGAACCGCTTGATATCTTCATCTGATCGGTAAGCTCAGTTACTTTATAATTTGTTTTATTAAAATTATCTGCTGTAAAATTGTCAACAGTTAAGGACTCTAAACCATCAATCGTATAGGAAACAATTCCGTCCTGTCCGGCAGAAGCGGTTGTGACAGTTTGTCCGCTGCTCTCAATTACAGATGCAAGCTGCGCAGTTTTAGTTGTGCGGTATGCATTTTGCAATGTATTTTGCAGCTCATTCTTTAAGGTATAGATACTTGAAAAGTTGGAATTGTCATAGTTCTCATTGAATGTCTGAAGTTGTGCCACAAGTCCTGATTGAACATCAGGACTAAGATCTGCAGTTGAAGATGATTCCGTAGATGAATCATCAAAATTCAAAGCATTCTTTGAAATTGCATAAACAGGTGCGCCATATTTGACTTTGCTGTTCCCATTCTGATAATAATTAATGTAGCCGTCTGATTCTGCATTTACAGTTGTTTCCTGGCGGATGATCAATCCGGTATAGGTATTATCCTTCAGAATACTGCCCTCCCGCACTTCGTAAATAGAAGGCTTATCTTCTAAAAGATATGCGGTAATAGTAACAATAAGATAAATAAATACAACTGCAAACAGAAAAATTCCAATATTAAATTCTTTTTTTGCCTTATATCTTTTTATATTTACAGACTTGTTTTTTTTCTTTGCCAAGATAAAAATATTACCTCCTGTCATTTCTGTTTTAACTTTGTTAGTATATCATTTTTTTGTGTATATTTCCAGCCTTTCAGGGGAAGAATACATATTAATAAATCAAAGAGCGTTAGTGGAAACAGGAAACGGCAAAGGAAAATATTAGATGAAATGAGATAGAAAAAACCATGCGGACAGATTAAAAATGAAAGTTTCTATTTGTTGATCTGTGCCACATGGCTTTTTCGTATCGGTTATTCTTTATTCTGTTTTAGTTGTTTCTCCAGCCTCAAGAAGCCGGTTCATCTCCTGGTAAAGAAAACTCTTATCTTCAGCCCCCATAATAATGGAAATATAAGGATTCTTTTCCAGATCTTCGCTATAAAGGATCACACAGCATCCTGCTTCATCTGTGGTACCGGTCTTACCGCCAAATACACGAATCCCGTCAGGGGCATTGATCTTCCCTGAGGAATAATAGTTGGTTGGGACTACATCAAATGTTCTTGCTGTACCATCTGCTCCGGTAAGATGCATTGTATAAGAATCCATGGAAATAATGTCCATAAATTTCTGATCCTGAATGCAGGCATTAAAGATCAGATACAGGTCATATGCTGTCGTATAGTGGTTTTCGTTATGAAGTCCGTGAGGATTCACGAAATGACTGCCAGTGGCACCAAGAGCCTTCGCTTCTGAGTTCATAAGCTCAGCAAAAGCTTCTACACTTCCGGAAATATGTTCAGCGATAGCAACACCACAATCATTACCTGAACGAAGTAAAAGCCCACATAATAAATCATAAAGTGTCACTGTATCACCAGGCTGCAGGTTGCAGACTACTTCATCAGATGCAAAGCCTGAAACACTGTCAGAAACAGTTACAATGTCATCCATATTACCGTACTTAAAAGCAAGGTATGCAGTCATAAGCTTTGTTGTACTTGCAGGATATAATTTATCATAAAGTTTATATCCATATTCAACTGTTTTATCATTTAGATTGAATAATCCTGCAGCATGAAGAGAATCCTCATCATCAAATCCAGTGAGAGCCACATCATCAGCAGCGACGCATAAATCATCAGCAAACAAACTTCCCTGGTATAAATTAGAGTTATAAGTGGATGTCTCATATGTCCGGACAGGATCACCACCATATTCTTTGTAATACCAGACTCCGCCGACAGCTCCGGACAATACAACAATAAGACATATGACAGGAATAAGTATGCGGCTGACAGAATGCCGTTGCTTTCTTCGTCTTCTCTTCTTTTTATATGGTTTACTCATATTATCGATACATCTCCCGCCAGTCAAGGTCGCCTCTGTCAAGAGCAAGGATCAATGCTTCAGCAGTTGCGATATTCGTTGCGATCGGAATGTTATAAATATCACAAAGCTTAACAATGTCATTAACATCCGGTTCATGTGAGTGAGGTGTCAGTGGATCACGGAAGAAAATCAAAAGATCCATCTGATTGTGTTCAATCTGTGAGCCGAGCTGCTGTTTTCCTCCGAGATGTCCAGCAAGATATTTGTGAATGCTTAAGTTTGTTACATTCTCGACCAGTATACCGGTGGTTTCTGTTGCATATAAATTATGCTTACTGAGTATCCCACGGTATGCAATGCAGAAATTCTGCATCAATTTTTTCTTCGCATCATGCGCTACTAATCCGATATTCATAGTGGTATCCTCTCTTTACTGATATTTATTAGGCTGTAAGCCTACATTTAATACAAAACCGATTCCCATGAAAAAACATACTACGGAAGTCAGTCCATAACTGACAAATGGGAGGGACAAGCCTGTATTTGGAAAAATCATTGTAGCTACACTGACGTTAATAAAGCTCTGGATTCCAATCAGTGAAGCAACGCCTCCGCAAATGATCCGCCCTCCTGTATCTTTGGCCTTTAAACCAATTAAGATACACTCTATCACAATTAATAATAACAAAATTATGACTCCACAACAACCCACAAATCCTAATTCTTCACCAATTATTGCAAAAATAAAGTCTGTTTGCGGCTCAGATACGAAATTTCCGTTCTTAACGGATGTTGTTGCGTCATTATCATACCCTTTTCCGGTCAGCTGTCCGGACCCAATTGCCATAACGGAATTTAACTGCTGGTAAGATTCGTCGTCGGCATACTTTTCAGGTTCCAGCCATGCAAGGATACGTTCCTGCTGATAGTCTTTTAAGAACGGCTGGTTTGGCTGTATTGCAACAACAAGCAGTATAATGATCGTCGGTATTGTGATTACAAGAACGGTTCCAATGAGTTTGTAGCTTAATCCTCCAAGGTAAAGAAGGACAGCAAACAATGCGGCAATACAAATTGTTGTAGACAAGTTTGGCTGCTTGTAAATCAATGCAAGTGATGGAAGGATTAAAGCAATTGCCTGAATAATCGTTTTGGGTTCTTTAATCTTTTGCTCTCGTTCCATTAAGAATTTTGCAAAGAACAGAATCATAAGGATTTTTGTAAGGTCGGAAGGCTGGAATTGTGTAAATCCAAGGTTCAGCCATCTTCTCGCGCCATTTACTTTTGTTCCAAAAACCAAAACAGCCAGGAGCATAACAATATTCAGAGCATAAAGCGGCCAATATAGGTTTAAAATCCATTTATAATCAATGAAAGAGATAATAAACATAACAATCAGACCAAGACAAACGCCCATAATCTGACGATTCATTAAATCAGGTCTTGCACTTCGGACCATAAGGATTCCGACCAGTGAAATCAGAGTGACCAGAAAAACCAGACTGATTTTATAATCTCTAATATTATAACGCTGTTTCAAATTAGTAAAAAATGATTTCAATGTTTTTCTCCTGTATATTTTATATGTATATCCGTGCGTGTTATTTTGACATCAAATTGTTCCGGGGAGATTTCTATGTATTTAGAAATCGTCTGATATAAATCCGATGTCAGAAATTCTATCATATCGGGTGTACATTGAATTCTGTCAGTAATTAGCAAATTTCGCAACCTGTCTTTTGCAATTGTAACAGAAGGTACACTCATAATGTGACCTCCTAGTTCTTATGAAAAAGACTGGAGAGTTTACTGCGAAGTCCGGGTTTATGATTAAAATCGGAAATCGGGACTTCTTCTCCTAACAGACGTCTACAGATATTCTGGTAACATTTTCCGGCTAAGGAATCTTCGCCGACTACCGGTTCTCCCTGATTGGTTGCAACAACAACAGACTCATCATCAGGGATGACTCCAAGCAGATCAATCGCTAGAATCTCTGTGACATCTTCTACAGACATCATATCACCTCTGCGAACCATGTCAACGCGCAGACGATTGATCAGAAGTTCATTTTTCCGGATTCCGGAAGCTTCAAGTAATCCAATAATTCTGTCAGCATCACGAATTGAGGAAACTTCAGGTGTTGTAACAACAATGGAACGCTGTGCGCCTGCAATTGCATTTTTAAAGCCCTGTTCAATTCCTGCCGGACAATCTAAAAGAATGAAGTCATAATCATCTTTTAGTTCGTCAATCAGTTTTTTCATCTGTTCCGGTGATACGCTTGTCTTATCTTTTGTCTGGGCAGATGGGAGCAGGTACAGATTTTCAAATCGCGTATCTTTGATCACTGCCTGTTTCAGACGACATTTGCTTTCAATGACGTCAACAAGATTGTAGACAATACGATTTTCAAGTCCAAGAACAACATCCAGATTTCGAAGTCCGAGATCTGTATCAATTACAAGAACTTTTTTTCCTGCTGAAGACAGACCAATTCCAATATTCGCTGTTGTTGTTGTTTTTCCAACACCGCCCTTTCCCGATGTAATGACGATTACTTCACCCATGTTGAATATTCCTCCTATTTCCCATGCTTATGTCTTTCCAAAGATTTATTCTATCAGTGGATCAAGGTAAATTCTTTTTCCGTCAACAACTGCAATTTGCGGTCCGTTGATGGAAAGGCTGTCCTGATAGATCAGTTGACGTTTTGCTTCAATATCTCCGATTACAAGTCGCTGCGGCTGCATGGAGAGAGCAATGATAAAAGCATTCCTGTCACCGGCAGCTCCCGCATGAACAGATCCATAGAGAGTACCGAGAATGATAATATTTCCTTTTGCAACTACTTTAGCTCCGAATTCAACATCTCCTAAGATCACAATGCTGGATTCGGATTCAAGAAGCTGTCTTCGCTTTAATGTTCCGCGATAGAATTGTCCATCTGATTTCTCACGTTCAGATAAACACTGTGCTACCGCTCTTTTGTAGATCAGTTCCTTGCGTTCATCATGATCAATGATACAGATAATCTCAAGGTTTGTCGTCTGCGTAATAACCTGTATTAACTGCTCCTCTTCGCTGATAGAAAGTGTCCTTCCGCTAAATGAAACTGCCATCTTTGCATTCTTGAAAAAATCAGCAGATTGTCGGAATTTCTCTTCTACAGCTTTCAAAAGATCCGGGAATGGGAGGTTGGCATTAAGCCGCAGCTCTATACCGGAATGACTGCTTTTTATTGTTACCAGTTCACTCATGATCCCATCCCCTTTCGTTATCTTAATTAATCACCGGCTTCTGCAGTTCCTAAAGAAGAAGCATATCCTTGAAGCAGTTCATCGGCGGATTCTGGATTGAAGTACACTTTTGTGATATCTCTTCCAATTTCAGCTGCATAGGTAGACGCATATCCATTTGCAATGCGGACAGCAATTGAAATTTCAGGTGAATCTGCCGGCGCATAACCGACAAACAGAACATTATCTGCATGCATCTTACTATACTGGGCAGTTCCGGTTTTTCCTCCCATGGAAATATCCATTCCGGCAAAGGTGGAGCTGCTTTTTACCATGCTTTCCATTCCATTGTGTACCAGATCCCATGTACTTGAGCTGATCTCATCCATCTGATTTACAACTTCCGGAGTATAATCTTTGATTAGTTTTCCATTCGAATCGGTTGTTTTGTCAATAAGAGAAAGACTGTAAACAGTTCCTCGGTTTGCAACGGCTGTTACATAACGGTTGATCTGGCTGACAGTATAGTTATTGGTACCCTGTCCAATGGCAGATCGTACAGAGTCAAAATCAGAAATCTGAGGTTGTGATTCAGGAATTTCGATTCCTGACGTCTGGTCAAATCCAAACATTTTTGCATATTTTGCCAGTTTTTCAAGGCCGGTATCACTGTCATAGTTACCATTCGAGTCTTGTCCAAGACGATAACCAACTTCATAGAAGAAATCATTACAGGAATGCTGCAGTGCACCTACTACATTCAGACTTCCATGAGCACTTGGATAAATCCAGCATTTTGGACTTGGTGTGATCTTGTCAAATACACCTGAACAACTGATATAGGAGTTTCCATTAATTACCCCTTCTGTCAGACCGGCTACAGAAGAAAGCATTTTATAAGTAGAACCTGGCGCTGTCTTCTCCTGGGTCGCTCTGTTGTAGAAGGTACGTGACATACCCATGCTCAACTGCACATAATAAGAACGATCCATTACGTTTGAGAGACGATTATTGTCATATCCAGGGTAAGAAACACATGCTAAAACTTCTCCGGTATTTGGATTTGTTACAACTGCACCGGCAGAACATGGCTCAAGTGCCAGTTCACCAGGTGTAAGCTCAAGGCTTTCCAGCTTGCTCTTGATCCAGGAAAAAGCATTTGTCTCTCCGTTGAGTAATCCGTTATAGGTCGAGTCATCCATAGGAAGAACACCCTGTTCATATACGATAGCACAAACTTGTTCACCAGTAACACTACCTGATTTTATAAGATATTTGTAGAGAAGTTTGTCGAAATTACTGTCATCTGCCAAATATTCTTTTAAATATTTTAAAATCTCCTGATAAATCTCTTCTGAACTGGAATAAGAACTGCTTCCAAGTTTGGAAGTATCGATCCAGTTTTTAGAAATCGCATAATTCAGGTAAGTATATAAATTGATTGTCTCATCTTTTGCCCATGCAATATAAGTAGCATCATTCTTATCAATCTGATCTGACATAAGGATGCCTGTATCCTTTGTCAGCAGGGTATCACAGATGTAATCCATATATGCTTTCATTTCATTGGAAAGATCTGTATATGCGCTGGCCTGTGAGTTCTGAAGTTCTGATTCAAGCAGGGAAATCGTCTCAGTCTTTTTCCCCTGGAAAATGGAATAAACCTGCTGCTCGGCAGTTTTTGCATCACTGCTTGAAAAGTGTCCGGAATCGATAACGGCATTTCCAATCAGATTATAATATGCATCGCTGACCGGGATGATCAGATTCTTAGAGTCATCTACGCTGGATGTATCGTATTCCAGAACATTCTGTAGTTTGGATAAAACAATTCCGGCAATCTTCTCTTCCAGAAGTTTATAAGTACTTTCCTGAAGATTTTTATCAATCGTCAGATATACATCATTTCCGGCTTCAGGATCTTTCCGGCTGACAGTATCAGTTACACGTCCGAGGTTATCTACATACACGGTTCTTTCACCTTTTGTGCCCTGAAGGACATTGTCCATGCTTTGTTCAATGCCGGCCTTTCCTACAATATCAGACAGAGAGTACTTTTTCTTTTCATCCTTGTCCAGCGCATCGTATTCATCCTGGGAAATCTGTCCGGTATATCCGATAATAGATGCAAAATACATTCCATCGGTATATTTTCGGATAGAATCTTCTGAAATGTCAACACCGGTAAGAACGTCCTTATTCTCCATAATTGCTGCTGCTGTTTCGTCACTTACATCGGATGCAAGAACTGTATCAATATACTGCTGATATGCATTTAATGCCATTGCATAACGCATGTTGATGATCTTTAAAATATAAGCAGGCTCTAATGTGCTGTCATCAAGGCCATATCCATATTTTTCATCGGTACAAAGATAATGAATGATATCCGCTGCACTTTGGTTCTGTTGTTTTTTTGTAAGTTCATCTATTGTTCGTTTTCCATAGACATCTGCAATAAAACGGAGCTTCTGGGTATCGCTTGACTGTGTAAACTGATAGGTTCCGGAGGAATCCAGGATGATACCAAAGCTTGAAACAACAGAATCTCCATTTGATTCTACGATAGAAAGAACCTGATCCAGGATTTTATTTAATGCCGCATTTTTTTCAGAACGTTTATCTGTTGTGATGGAGTTTTCAACGGTTGACAGATTAATTGTCACGGAATAAGCCAGCTGGTTATAAGCCAGCAGATTTCCATTACGGTCATAAATATTTCCGCGTGTTGCTGCAACGGATGTCGTCCGGCGGATAGAATATTCGTAGTTTTCAAGATAATCAGACCCTTTTACAATCTGAAGATAGAATAATCTTCCGATCAGGATGGAAGAACTGACACAAAATATAATGATCAAAGTAACGAGTCTTGACTGCATCAGGTAAGCTCCGGCTTCTTTCAGACGGTCTAAAATATTTCTAAACAAATTTACTTGCACTCCTTTTTTCTTCTGCTTCAAGTTTGTGGTTAATAAATAAAATCAGTGGGTATAATCCCAGTGTGATCACGATTGTGTAAATCAGTTCAGGAACGATGATGCGGTTGAGATAATATAAAAAGTTAAAATCACTTCGCAACATGAACATGAGCAAATAAATGATGATACCGTAGAGAAATTCGCTGACAGAAATCAAAAATAACGGCAGCTTGATATCTTCATCAAAATAAAGCTGTTCAAATAATCCGTTTACAAAACCGATTACCAGGTAAAGTAATGCATAAAATCCCAAAATTGTACCAAACTGGATATCTGTGATAAGGCCGGCAAAGAAACCGACCAGCATTCCTTCTTTCTGCCCACGCATAAAACCAAAGGATGCTGTGACAATCAGAATCAGGTTAGGTTTAATTCCGGCAAGTTCCAGATGATTGAATAAGGTACACTGGAGCAGATATGCTGCAAGTACGATCAGTACAGTTACAGCAACTCTTTTAAATTTCATTAATTTCATGAGTATTCACTCCTATTCGCTCTGATTGGATCCAACCAAATCCGCTTTCGTTGTTGTGATAACAAGAACTTCCTGAAGATTTTTAAAATCTACAGCCGGTGTAATATATCCGGAACGAGTCAGATTGTTAGAGTCGACCGTTACTTCACTGACATATCCGATCAGGATTCCCTGCAGGTATTTATCACTAATATAAGAAGTGACGATCTGGTCTCCGACGGAAACCGTATTATCATTGTTTTCCATCTGACCAAAACGAATCTGGTTATCACTCATAAGTGACAGATCTCCACTTACGATACAACGGTCAGAAGTAGAAAGTACCATTGCACTTACATTACTTGAATCATCGATAATAGAACGGACTTTTGCCCAGGTTGGACCAACTTCTGTGACAATGCCGACAAGACCGCTTCCGGCCATTACGTTCATATCTGTGGCAATACCGTCTTTACTTCCTTTATCAATGGTAAATGTACTGAACCAGTTTCCAGAATCTTTCCCGATTACATGCGCAGCAGTTTTTTTGTAATCTGCATAGTTCTTGTCCAACTGATATAATTCCTGCAGTCTCTGAAGCTCATAACGTTCTTGCTGCAGATTGTTATTTTCTGTAATCAGAGAGTCAACCTGTTTCTGAAGCTTTGTATTTTCTGCGCGTACCTGTTTCAGAGTTTGGAAATTGTCTTTCATATCTCCCATCCAGCCACCAATCTGATTGATTCCCTGCTGAAGAGGGATAACGGTTACATTTGCAACAACTTTAAATGGACCTCCTACTTTGTCTGAAAAGGAAGATAACAGCATCATAAAAATGCAGAAAACAGAAAGTCCTATAAGTAAATATCTGTTCATAACAGAAGTCTGATTCTTCTTTTTTTTCATATTATCTTAACCACCTATAATCTTCGTCTAACATGGAGTAACTTAATTTTCTATACAAGGTCTTATTCAGTATGATCCTCTGCAGACCTTTGACGGCACAGAGTTCAGGGTCTGTTTTCATGTGAACCGGCAGACCGATACTTTCTTCCAGATAAGTAGAAATCCCTCGCAGATTAGCAAGTCCTCCAGTAATATAAATCCCGTTTTTATTAATATTTCTCCGGACATCGGGAGGCGTACGGTCGAGCATGGAATGAATGGCCTGTACACATTCTCTCAAAGGCTCTTTGATCGCTGCCCGTACAAGACTGATTGGAATGTCAATGTGCGACGGACCGCCGCGCATCATATCTCTGCCGTATACAGTAAGAGTACTTCCGGTGGACTGGTCAAAAACTCCAAATTCTTTCCGCAGTCGTTCGGCAGTCGGACGGCCAATTATAAAATCTTTAGAATGACGGACAAGATTGGCGATCGCACTATCCAGCTGTTCGCCACCGATCTTAAGCAGACGGTTCATAACAATACCACCGTAGGAAAGAACGGAAAGTTCTGTTGTTCCTCCACCTAAATTGGCGATAAAAGCTCCTGGTTCTTCCAGAACATCAATCCCAAGTCCAAGTCCGTCTGCAAGACCGCGCTCTACAATTCTTACTGATTTTGCTTTCGCTTCAGAATGAAGCACAAGATCATAGAAAGCCTTCTTTTCTACTTCTGTGACATCTGTAGGAACAGCGATTACATATTCTGCCCCACGGATAAACGGACGCTCTTCCTTCAAAAGATCTCCAAGAAGATATTGCATATCATCAAAACGGGCAATGACACCATTCTTCATCGGAAATATGATCTGTATATTTCCCGGAGCCTTTTCATACATCTCATAAGCATCGTCTCCGACAGAAAAAATATATTTTTTATCTTTCATGGCAATTACATTCTTGGCATGCCATATGCGGTCTTTTTTCTTATCAAAAATCTTGATATCATAAGTTCCAAGATCTAACCCATATACATTCCTGGCCATAAATACACTCCATCCCCTTATCTATTTGCAGATTCTTGAGAAAAGAATCCTTTCTCCCTTAAACTGAAATAACAATTATCTCCAATAATGATGTGATCGAGAAGTTCTATACCGATCAAAGCCCCTGCTTCACGGATGCGCCGGGTTGTCAGAAGATCTTCTTTGCTTGGTGTCGGATCTCCACTCGGATGATTATGCAAAAGAATAATGGATACGGCATTCTTCTGCAAAGCTTCCACAAACAGTTCTCGTGGAGAAACAAGTGTGGAATTTATGGTTCCTGTTGAAACGTCCATCTCACTGATCAGCCTGGATCTGGTATTCAGAAGCAAAAGCTTCATTACTTCCCGTTTCTTATGCCGAAGATCTTCCATATAGTAACGTGCAATACTGTCCGGAGAGGAAAAATCCAATCCCAGTGAGGCTTCTGCTTTCGCCATACGTCTTGCAAGTTCTGCCAGACAAAGAATCTGGATGGATTTTACCTTTCCGATTCCTTTGATCTTCAGCAGTTGTTCCATAGACCACTGTGGGATGCTGAGAAGTCCTTCAGAGCCAAATGGTGGATGCAGAATCTTCTGGGCAAGCCGAAGCGAATTCTCCCCTTTCGTTCCGGTACGAAGTAAAACAGCTAAAAGTTCCACATCTGTCAGATGTTCTGCACCGTACTGCTCACATTTTTCATAAGGACGGTCTTCAAGATACATCATTTTGATTGTTTCTGTATTTCTATTTTCCATGTGAATCATATCACTGCGATGACATAATACAACGATTCATTTTAGCACAGTTTCAAAAAAGTGTATAGAGAAGATACCAAAAAACCACAAATTTCATAAATGATTAAGATTTATATTTTTGAATGATTGCCTCGGCGACCTTCATTCCGTCCATCGCTGCGGAAGTGATTCCACCGGCATATCCGGCCCCTTCACCACATGGATAGATCCAGTCACAGGAAGCACAGACAAAGTTCTCATCCCTTTCAATTCTTACAGGGGAAGAAGTTCGGCTCTCCACACCGGATAATAATGCATCATTATCTGCAAAACCATGAATCTTATGATCCATTGCTGTGATTCCATCCTCAAGCGACTGTGCGATTTCTTCTGGAAAGATACCACGTACATCCCCAAAGACAGAAGCCCCTTTCATGCAAGAATGAACCATACCATAAGAAGTTGTGATCTGATCTTCTTTAAAGTCGCCAAAACGTTGGACAGGAACTTTTCCCTGTCCTGCCTGATAAGCTTTTTCTTCTAAGCTGCGCTGGAAAGAAATTCCGGCAAGCGGATGGTCAGAACCGAAGTCATCCGGAGTAACTGTGACAATCACAGCACTGTTTGCATTTTCTCCGGCACGGTCATGATAGCTCATTCCATTGACTGCAAGACGATGCTCTTCAGAAGAAGCATTTACAACATATCCGCCCGGGCACATACAGAAAGTATAGACTCCTCTTCCATTGTCCAAGTTCTCGGTCAGTTTATATGCTGCTGCCGGAAGATCATTTCCCCGATCTCTTCCATATTGAGAATGATCGATCAATGTTTGTGGGTGTTCGATACGGACTCCGACGGCAAATGATTTTGCGCGCATCGGAATCTGATGCTTATAAAGCATTTCAAATGTATCACGGGCGCTGTGACCGATCGCAAAAACGGCTGCTCCGGCAGATACCTCTTCTTCTGCGGAATTCTCTGAGAGGTGAACAATTTTCAGTGTTTTTGATGTCAGATCAACATCTGTGACCTGTGTATGAAAACAGAATTCACCGCCAAGCGAAATGATCTCCTGACGCATCTGGCTTACAACATCAATCAGGACATCCGTACCGATATGTGGCTTATGTGCATATAAAATATCTTCGTCCGCTCCGAATTTTACGAAAGTTTCAAGAACGAAACGGTTACGTCCTGTCTTATCTTTTACAAGTGTATTTAACTTTCCATCTGAAAATGTACCAGCGCCGCCTTCACCGAACTGGACATTGGAAGAAGGGTCAAGCACACCGGTCTCCCAGAAACGATCCACATCCTTCTTACGTTCTTCTACACAGGCACCACGTTCAAGAACCAAAGGACGGTATCCTTCCAGTGCGAGCAGATAAGCGCAGAATAGTCCGGCAGGACCGCTGCCGATGACAACCGGACGGGCATTCAGAATCTCTGTTCCGTGAGATGGAATCTGGTAATGCTTCTCTTCTACTTTCTGGATGTTTCCTTTACAATGCTTTAAAACAGCATTCTCATTGGAAACAGTGACATCAACCGTATACACATAGAATAACTCAGGTTTTCTGCGAGCGTCTAATGACTGACGGTGAATCCGATAAGTAAATGAATCCCCATTCTTTAGATGAAGTGTCTTTTGTATCTTCTTTTCAAGAGCCTCTTCTGTATGCGGAATCTGTAGTTTCAGCTGATTAATTCGTATCATTTATCTATCCTTTCTTTCAGGAAATCTAATATTAAAGTATATCATCCGGATATTGGTTACAAGTTAGCAGCAGGCGATTATGCAGATGCGGCAGACTGTCCGGCAACATAACCGCTTGCCCACGCCCAGGTGAGATTATACCCACCGCAGATTGCATCTACATCGACCAGTTCTCCGGCAAAATAAAGCCCGGGAACAAGTCTGGATTCCATTGTTTCTGGATGAATCTGTGTCGTATCAACGCCGCCACAGCAGATCTGTGCCTGTTCATAAGAATTTATCTTAATTACAGGCGATTTGAATTCCTTGATCATCCATGCCAGCCTCTGAATATCTGCATCTGTAAAGTCGCCGCATAGCTTCTCTTTCTTGATCTTGGTAAATTTCAGCCAGACAGCGGCCAGTTTTTCATGAAACAGGCCGGTAAAGAACTGTTCTGCTGTCTTTTCCGGCTGGCGGTTGGCACGTTCTTTCAGAAGAATTTTTACTTCATCAACAGAATATTCCGGAAGAAAATCCAGCATGGCAACAACTTCCTTCTGCTTGTATAATGCTTTCGATGCATAACGACTGATCTGGAATACCGGAATTCCTGAGATTCCGTAGGCGGTCAATTGGAGTTCACCGGTATCGGCAGCAGTTAATTCACTGTCAACAAACAACGAAACTTTTCCCTGTGCACGCACTCCGGCAATTGCACGGAAATGCTTTCCGGTACAATGTAAAGCACAAAGAGCAGGAAGTACAGGAATTATCTGATGCCCAAGCTGTTTGGCTAAAGCGTATCCGGAACCGTCAGAACCGGTGGAAGGTGCAGCTTTTGAACCATTGCAGAGAATCACTTGATCTACGGTTAAAGAACCGTGTGATGTCTGCAAGGAAAATCGTTCATTTGTTTTCTGTATTCCAGTACAGGAGATTCCTGTACGTACATCAACTCCAAGACGGTATACTTCCTGTTCTAATACATCACGGACTGCGCTTGCCTGATCGGAGAATGGATACAGATATCCATTTCTGTCTTTTGGATAGATTCCAAGTTCTCGGAAAAAAGCAATGACTTTTTCCGCCGGAAATTGATCCAGTACCTGCGTGATAAAGTCAGGCTGCTCCGAACGATAACAGGAAGCGTCCTGGTAAGTGTTTGTATAATTACACCGGCCATTTCCTGTCACTAATATTTTCTTTCCCAATCTATCATTTTGCTCCAGAAGGAGAACTTTCGCTCCTTTTCTGGCAGCGAAAATGGCGGCCATCATTCCTGATGCACCGCCACCTATAATTGCAATTGTGTTCATTAAAATTCATATCCTCTTACTTTCTTAGCAGATTACATCTGTCTGAATTTTAACATAACAATTCATTCAACTCAACTGAATTTTCGATAGAATTCTCTCAAAAAATTGTTTTACAGAAGTTCTCTCACACGTTCGATAGAAAGAACACCTGCATCAATAATGCTCTGCAGTGATTTGAGAATACCAAGCTTTGCGTGATACCATGTAAGTCCACCCTGGAAATAAACAGCATACGGTGGTTTTACCGGTCCGTCTGCACTCAGTTCAATCGAGGAACCCTGAACGAAAGCACCAGCTGCCATGATCACATCGCTGTCATATCCCGGCATTGCCCATGGTTCCGGGCTTACATAACTGTCTACCGGAGCTGCGGCCTGAATTCCCTTACAGAATGCAATAACACCTTCTGCAGATCCAAGTGTAACCGCCTGGATGATATCATGACGGGATTCAGAACCGTTCGGGATCACCGGATATCCTAAAGCTTCGTAGATATTTGCTGCAAAAGTAGCACCTTTTAAAGCACCGCATACAACAGTTGGTGCAAGGAAGAATCCCTGATAGAAGGACTGCGTAACACCAAGTGTAGCACCGACTTCTTTACCGAGTCCCGGAGAAGTCAGACGGTAAGCGCAGTTTTCGATCAGATCGGCTTTTCCGGCAACATATCCGCCGATCGGAGCAAGTCCGCCACCCGGGTTCTTGATCAGAGAACCGACGATCATGTCTGCACCGACATCACTTGGCTCGATTCGCTCAACGAATTCACCGTAACAGTTATCTACCATGCAGATAACATCCGGGCGATGCTCTTTGATAAATGTGATCAGTTCGCCGATTTTTTCTACGGAGTAGCTTGGGCGTGTCTGATATCCTTTGGAACGCTGGATCGTTGCCAGTTTGATTGTTTTATCTTCCAGAGCTTTTTCAATCGCAGGATAATCAAAATATCCATCTTCCAGAAGCTCTACTTGTTTATAGGAGATTCCATATTCTGCAAGAGAGCCTTTAGACGGACGGATTCCGATTACTTCTTCAAGTGTATCATATGGTTTCCCAACCGGAGATAACAGTGTGTCTCCAGGACGCAGATTTGCAGCAAGTGCGAGGGCAAGTGCATGGGTTCCGCAAGTGATCTGTGGGCGCACCAGAGCGGCTTCTGTATGGAAAACAGAGGCATAGACATCTTCTAAAGTATCTCTTCCCTGATCATTGTATCCATATCCGCTTACATAGTTAAAGCATCCTTCACTTACGCGGTTTTCCTGCATGGCATGAATTACTTTTAACTGATTGTATTCAGCGCTTCTGTCAAATTCCTCAAATCGCTCTTTTAATTTCTCCTCTGTTTTCTGTCCGAACGCCCAGACTTCTTTGCTGATTCCTAGCTGTTCATAAATTGTTTCTGTAGTTGGTGTATTCATTTTTCTTCTTCTTTCTTTTTAAGTTTTTTATTGTTGATTTGCATGGCAAAGCTGCATTTTATCTAAATGCAGCCTGATGTCCTAATGAATGATTTCTTTTTCCTTTAAAACAGTGAGCATCTGTTGGATCAGTTGTTCATCTTCTCTTCCAATCTCACTTTTATCAAGCCAGATGACATCTCGTTCTCTTCTAAACCAGGTCAACTGCCGCTTGGCAAAATGTCTTGTGTCTCTCTTAATAATGCGTACGGCTTCTTCCAAAGGATACTCTCCTTCAAAATAACCAAACAGTTCTTTGTATCCAAGTCCCTGCATCGCAACACTTTCTCTTTTAAGTCCGCGCAATCTTAACGCATTGACTTCTTCAAGAAGTCCTTCCTGCATCATCAGATCGACACGTTTATCAATCCGGTCATAGAGAATCTTACGATCATCTGTCAGCACAAAATATGCGGAGTTATAAGCAGATTCTTTCTCACGTTCCGCCTCATTGTGCTCGGAAATCTTCTGTCCGGTCTGTTGATAATATTCCAGCGCGCGGATCACACGTTTTATATTATGAAAATGAATCTGTTCCGCAGATTCCGGGTCTACTTTTTCAAGCATTTCATGAAGATATTCTGCACCCTGGGTTTTGGCAAGTACTTCTAATTCTTCCCGATAAGCAGTATCGGCATTATTTTCTGTGAAATCAATGTCGTAAAGTAATGCCTGAATATAGAATCCTGTTCCGCCGACAACGATCGGGATATGTCTCCGCTGATAAATTCCTTCCATTGCTTCTTTTGCCATCTGCTGAAAGAGAACAACGTTAAAATCCTCAGACGGATCAAGAACATCTACCAGATGATGCGGTACACCGTCCATCTCTTCCGGACGAATCTTGGCAGAGCCGATGTCCATCTCCCTGTAGACCTGCATAGAGTCAGCAGAAATGATCTCTCCGCCGATCGCTTTGGCAAGTCCGATGGAGGCAGCAGTCTTCCCGACAGCAGTTGGTCCGGTCAGAATGACAAGTGGGCGTTTGTTTGTCTGTTCCATCTATATTTCCTCGATTCCATTTATACAATTCGTTTAAATTTCTTTTCCAGATCACGTTTTGTCATGGCAATGATTGTCGGTCGTCCATGCGGACAGTGATATGGATTGTCCAGTGTCAGGAGTTCGCCGATCAGTTTGTCTACTTCCTGTGCAGAAAGACGGTTATTTCCCTTTACAGCAGCCTTACAGGACAAGGATGCAACCTTCTCATCGATCAGCTCCGGTGTCATAGAAGTAGAAAGACCTTCGGTCAGGTTATCGATCATCTCCATCAGAAGTTCTTTCTTGGCAATACTGAACAGATTGTCAGGTACTGCACGGACTGCATACTCTTCCCCACCAAATGGCTCAATCTCAAACCCAATGCGTGAAAAGCGGTCCATATTTTCATTCAGAAGCTGTGCTTCCTGCATGGATAAGCTTAAAATGATCGGAGGACTTAAGTACTGAGAAGTAAATTCTCTGCTTTTCATTTCACGCAAGGTACGCTCATACAAGACGCGTTCATGAGCCGCATGCTGATCAATGATGTAGAGATTATCTTTGAATTCTACGAGCCAGTAGGTGTCAAAGACCTGGCCGATCAATTTATATTCTGCACGGATATCTCTTTTTAAGAAATTTTCTTCAAAGAGATCCATCTGAGTGCCTGTTCCTGGATCTGATTTTGCATCAGTTGCTTCATGATTCGATGTTGTGTCTGCGCTTGTGGCAGCAGTCGGTGTTTCAGCAGCCGGTTCGGATTTCTGAACTGCTGCCGCAGTTTCCGGTGCAACTGTCTTATCTGCTGCTTCAACGGCGTATTTGACATGTTCAGCAATTTTGTCTTTCTGTTCATCTGCACGGAAAATCTCTTTCCGGTCTGCAACTTCGGCGGAAGAAGAACGATTATGGTAAGAAAGTACGCGCTCCTTCATCTTACGGATAAAATAATCCTCATCTTGAACATCATCCTTAACCGTTTCCCTGGATTCTTTGATCAATTCCGCAGCTGTTACTTTTTCATTCTCCTTACGCGGACGAAGAAGAAACGGACTGCCGGTATCCTCTTTATCTTTGGTCGAAGCGGATGTGAATGTCTTTTTCACTCGCTCCGGTCTTTCTGCCTTGTTTTCGTTCGATTCCACCGGATCAGGAACTTCTGCTTTCTGGATCAGTTCCGGTTCCAGCAAAGTCCTGTGTACGGCTTCAAAGACGGTATTATAAACCTCCTGCTGCCGTGAGAAGCGAAGCTCCATCTTTGTCGGATGCACATTGATATCTACATTTTCTCCACTCAGATGAAAATGCAGAACTGCAAATGGAAACTTGTGTTGCATCACAAAATCACGATAAGCGTCTTCCACGGATTTGGAGATCATTGCACTTTTGACATAACGGCCGTTTACGAAGAAATTTTCAAAGTTACGATTTCCACGTGTGATGATCGGCTTGCCGAGAAAACCTGTGATATGGATTCCATTTTTCTCATAATCGATCTCAATCAGGTTAGCCGCTACGTCACGGCCATAGACATTGTAGATCACATCTTTCAGTTTTCCATTTCCGGAAGTACGCAGTTTTTCCTGTCCGTTATTCAAAAACTGAAAAGCAACTTCCGGATGAGACAGGGCAAGATGCATTAATAAATCCTGCACATGTCCGGCCTCTGTCATAGGTGTTTTCAAAAATTTTCTTCTCGCAGGAACATTGTAAAATAACTGATGGACGAGGAAAGTTGTTCCGTTCGGCGCACCGGTATCTTCCAAGGATACTTCTTTTCCACCTTCAATGACATAACGGGTACCAAACTCTGCATCGGCAGTCTTTGTGATCAGTTCCGTCCGAGTGACAGCTGCAATACTTGAAAGCGCCTCTCCACGGAATCCCAAAGATGCAATATGAGACAGGTCTTCCACTGTCTCAATCTTGCTTGTAGAATGCCGCAAAAATGCACGTTGTACTTCATCCTGCGGAATGCCACAGCCGTTATCTGTAATACGGATGAAGGAAATGCCGCCGTCTTTAATCTCTATTTTGACGAAAGTTGCTCCTGCGTCAATCGCATTTTCAACAAGCTCCTTTACAATTGACGCTGGACGCTCGATCACTTCACCTGCGGCAATCTTATCGATTGTGATCTGGTCTAATACATGAATGTGTGGCATATTTCCTCCTTTCCTTTTACCAACGGTTCTTCAGCTTGTTCTGTAACCGGTAGATGGTATTTAAAGCATCGATCGGTGTCAGATTTCCGACATCAATATTTTTCAATTCGTCAAGTACATCATCATCTTTTATAGTGTCAAACAGAGACATCTGAGCCATATCGACTTCGTCATATTTCTTTGTCTTACTCTTTTTCTTTGCAGTATGCTCTTTGGCTGCAATCTCACTGACACGGTTTGTGATATCCTCATCGCTGAGTTCTTCTACGATTTCTTTCGCACGAGAAATGACAAGATCCGGTACTCCGGCAAGCTTTGCAACCTGGATACCATAACTCTTGTCAGCCCCGCCTTTTACGATCTTTCGTAAGAATACGATGTCGTCACCCTTTTCTTTTACAGCAATACAATAGTTATTGACATTATCAATCTTTCCTTCAAGTTCTGTCAGTTCATGATAATGTGTGGCAAATAAAGTCTTTGCTCCCAGCAGTTTGCTGTCGCTGATGTACTCTACGACAGCCCATGCAATTGACAGCCCGTCAAATGTACTTGTTCCGCGTCCGATCTCATCAAGAATGAGAAGACTTTTTGAGGTTGCATTTCTTAAAATATTGGCAACTTCGGTCATCTCAACCATGAATGTACTCTGTCCGGAAGCAAGGTCATCGGATGCTCCGACTCTGGTGAAAATACGGTCGGAAAGACAGATATTTGCGCTCTCTGCCGGAACAAAAGATCCAATCTGTGCCATCAGTGCGATTAATGCAGTCTGACGCATGTAAGTTGATTTACCGGCCATGTTCGGACCAGTGATGATTGAAATTCTGTGCTTCTTATCATCCAGGTAAGTATCATTGGCGATGAACATGTCATTTGGAATCATTCGCTCAACGACCGGGTGACGGCCTTCTTTGATATCAAGGATTCCTTTTTCATTGATCTTCGGACGGACGTAGTTGTTGCGCTCTGCAACAAGTGCAAGAGAACTGAATGCATCCAGTGCGGCAACCGCTTTGGCAGTCTGCTGGATTCTCTCTACCTGTCCGGCAATCGTTTCACGGACTTCGCTGTAAAGCTCATATTCCAGTGCATACAGTTTATCTTCCGCACCAAGGATCATGTCCTCAAGCTCTTTGAGCTCCGGTGTGATATAACGCTCAGCATTCGCAAGTGTCTGTTTTCTTGTATAATAATCCGGGACAAGATCCTTGTAAGAATTCGTCACTTCCAGATAATAGCCGAAGACTTTGTTGTATTTTATTTTCAGGTTTTTAATGCCTGTTTTTTCTCGTTCATCATTCTCAAGTTTTGCAAGCCAGTCTTTTCCGTCCGATTTCGCCCGGCGAAGCTTATCAACTTCTTCGTTATAACCGTCGCGGATAATATTTCCCTCTTTCATGGCAAGCGGCGGATCCTCACGAATGGCTTTCGTGACGAGCTCGCAGAGATCTTCTAATGCATCCAGATCTTCATAAATCTCTTTTAAAAGCGGTGCCTGCAGATCCTGTAAAATATAGCGGATCGGTGGCAGCATCTCCAGAGAACCTTTGAATGCGGTGAGGTCTCGCGGATTCGCAGAACCATAAGTGATCTTCGTGATCAGACGCTCCAGATCATAGACCGGAGATAAATATTCCCGGATCTCTTCACGGGCAATGGCCTGATTTTTCAGTTCTTCTACTGCATCCAGTCTGCGGTTGATCTCGGACTTATCGATCAAAGGCTGTTCTACATTTTTGCGAAGCGTACGTGCGCCCATTGCAGTACGTGTTTTGTCAAGAACCCAGAGAAGGGAACCACGCTTCTGCTTTTCACGTAAAGTTTCGCACAGCTCCAGATTTCGACGAGTAGAACTGTCGATCATCATATATTTTCCTGTGACATACGGTGTGATATGTGTCAGGTTGGAAAGCGAATTCTTCTGTGTCTCAAATAAATAGATCAGCAGTGCTCCGGCACTGATGATTCCACAGTCATAATCAGCAAGTCCAAGCCCTGCAAAATTCTTTACTTTGAAATGCTCAAGCAGCTTATCTTTGCAGACAGCATCATCAAAATACCAGGAATCGAGAGAATAAATCGTGATCCCAAGCTTATCTCTCATCGCATCCAGATCCATACCACTCATATAGAACGCTTCGTTGCAGATAATCTCAGACGGACTGAATTTATAAATCTCATCCATCAGACGACTGCTGTCCGGAAGCTCTGTAACAAAATAATCCCCGGTGGAAATATCTGCGATTGCAACTCCATAGCGGTCTGCAATATAGACGATACACATGATGTAATTATTCTTCGTTTCATCTAATGCCTGTGTATCCAGATTCGTTCCGGGTGTAACAATTCTTACAACCTCACGTTTTACGATCCCCTTCGCAGTCTTTGGGTCTTCTACCTGTTCACAGATTGCGACTTTGTATCCCTTCGCAACAAGACGGTTCAAGTAACCTTCTACGGCATGGTATGGGATTCCGCACATCGGGGCACGTTCATCCAGACCACAGCTTTTCCCGGTCAGTGTGATCTCAAGCTCTCGGGATGCAGTCAAGGCATCATCAAAGAACATTTCGTAGAAATCTCCGAGGCGGTAGAATAAGATACAATCCCTGTACTGCTCTTTCGTCTCGCAATAAATTTTCATCATGGGCGTCAGCTTATCTATGTCAATATTTTCCATCAATTTCTCCTTAGTTTTCAAGGGTTTTCTAAAAACTCTTTAGAATGTAAGTTCGCAAATCATTCTAACAAATTTTAACATGAATTTCAAGCTGATGTTGAAGATGTTGAGAACGTAGAAATGTATCATTTTGTCGGAGTACCTATATCGCAATGTGCGAAGAGAGCGAACTGAAGAATATTCGTTTAATATTCTTGGGTTCGCTCTCTTCTTTTAATTTGAAAAAATTATTATTTCATTTTTCATAAACAACTTCTAACTGTCCGGCATCCATTTCGCACACTGTATCACACAACCATTCCATTTCCATCACATTGTGTGCAGCTAACAGAATAGTTGTCCCTTTTTCTTTCAATTCAACAAAGAGTTCGCAGACATCTTGTGCGCCTCTTTTATCCAATCCATTGAATGGTTCGTCTAAAATTAATAATTTTGGCCGCTCCATGATCGCCTGTGCAATTCCAAGGCGTTCTCTCATCCCGAGTGAATATTGACCTACTTTCTTTTTAGAAAATGGATCAAGACCAACTCTTGCGATTGCATCCCGGATCTCAGTATCTCCTATTTTTCGATTAAGTTGTGCAAGGCGTTTTAAGTTTTCATATCCACTGATATATGGAAGAAATCCCGGACTCTCAATAATCATCCCGGTATTTTCCGGAAAATCAATATCTTTTCCAATTCTTTTTCCATAGACATATACGCTCCCTCTGTCAGGTTGAAGAAAACCGCAGATGCATTTGAACATTACTGTTTTACCGGAGCCATTAAATCCCATGATTCCGTGGATTTTTCCTGCCTCAAAGGTATGACTGATTCCTTTTAATACTTTTTCTTTGCCAAAAGATTTTGTTAGATTTTTAACTTTCACAGCAGCTTTCATAATTTTCCCCTTTCTTATTCCGTCAGGATTCATCAACCTGAGAAAATGTAAAATTATATCGTTTGATACATTTTCTCGAGATGAAAAGCAAAATGCATATCACTGCAAGAAATAACAGGATGCTTATTTTTATTTGTGGCAAATAATCATATCCGAAATTATGCATTGGAAATGTTGCGTGATTTAAGGGTGATAACCATCCGCAAAGAATATTTGCCCGATAGGAAAGCCCTCCACCCAGATGAAAAACTTTTTGAAAAATATCCGGAGTCAGAAGAATTCCATAAAGATTTATCAGGAGTGCGCCAACAACGCCTCCGGCTCTTCCCTTCTGTAGATTTAATACAAGCATGACTGAAGTAATAAATAACGAATAGAAAAGCATAAGAAATACAACACAGAGTGCACATTTATATGGTGTTGTCATTTCCATTGTCTTTATTGATACAGGAACCGTAAGATGATTATTACTTCCATATCCAATGCTTGCAGCGGTCTGGCTCCATACATTCCCAACGTAAGCCCAGGGACTTGCAATTAGAAGTTCTGTCAGGCAGAGGAAGACGGTATAAAGGCAAGTAGCCAGGATCACATATAGGATCTGACTTGCCATCCATACGCTTCGCTTTGTCCGGATCAGCCAATAGGGTGTCATCTGATTTACAAAAGGCATATCTGCAAATAATAACAGCAGTAGAAGGGACGAAAGCATCACGGACTGTGCGTCACCGAAAGTCCAGATCAGTGGCTCGAACATCTGAACCGGTGTCTGGAACGTCTGTGCCTGCTCTAAAATCTGATTTGTCAACATCAGACAAAGTACAAATCCTAATGCAAATGTCATCCAGATTCTCGGATTTTTGCCCCAGTCAGAGAAATTCCTTTTTGTTAGAAGAAAGATTTGATGAATGTCCATTTTAAATTGCGATTTTTTCATGCCACCACTCTCCTTACCACGCATTTACGCAAAGCCAGTGCCAGAAGACTGCTGATTAGAAGCAGAGCCAGAAGACAGAATCCGTTTCCATAATATGCCGGACTTGCCCACTGCTTTGGACTTAGGAAAAAATAATTGCGGTAATATCGTTCTTGAAACACTGTTAGTACATAATATAAAATAAATGGAACAGCACAGCTCAGATACTTATTTTTAGTCAAAACTGCTGTCAGTGAACCGCATAAAGACCACAATGTTCCATTTAGAAAAAGTCGGATAAATGCAATTCCTGTGATACTTATTACCTCTGATATATTTTGCAAAGTATTCAGAGTCGGGATATTTCTACAGATAACTATAAAAACAACCAATGCAATTCCTGCCGCTGAAACGGAAATGGCACCACCTGTGAATGCGACTCCAAAACTTTTCATCCAAATATAATTTCTTTTTCCTATTCTGTTAATAAGAAACCATGCATAGCGGCTGTGTAATTCTTCCTGTATATCTGCGGCTGTTGCCAGAGGAACCAACAGTGGAAAGAAAAGCAAGGCTTTTTCTGAAGTGATTGCATAGGTGAAGGTGCATAACCATGCTTCCCCTTCTGTTGATCCACCGAAAGCGATCAGATGATTTCGATAAGGAAGTGCAACAATCAAAAGAACCGCACACAACGCCAGTACAGAGATATAAAATCTTCGGTTTCCAAAGTCATATTTCAATTCTGTTCTGAAAAGATGTCTTCGTTTCATATTCTATCATCTCCAATAAGAACCTATTCTTCCACCGTCTGTTGCATTTAATACAATGTAGTCGGTCTGATATCCTTCTATTTTTCTTCCGGCTGTTCCAAGTTCGGCAGTTGCATCTTGACTCTCGCTTATAGTGAAAAACCATGCCGGAACCAGCCAGGCATTTTGTGGATTCTTATATGCCGGTATATAAGTATATCCCAGTTCGACAGTTGCAACATCATAACCAAATATCGTCTTGCTCTCTGCAGGCTGACTGGAAGGGTAAAGATATTTCACCTGATCGATCAGGCGGTTTTCTATTTCATCAAATGCAAGGAGTTTTACATTTTCTGTAACTATCTTTTCTTCCTGACTCATACCCTTCCATTTGAAGGAACGGATTCCATCTTCTGTCACTACAATATAAATCTGCTCTACCGGCATGGAAGGTGCATATGCAAATCCACTATCATCTGAATATCCTCCGGTTTTATCCTGATTTATTTTTAATCCGGAAACAGAAGGAACGTAAGTAAGCCGATAACCGGTTTTTCCAAGATTTGGATCAGCATTCCATAATGCTTCCTGTTGTTCTAATATAGTGGCTTCCGGATAATCAGACTGTGCATACCAGAGGATTTTGTCTGATGACAACAACTGCATATTTTCGAGGTTCAGATCTTTCAGAATTTTTTCAGCTTCATCTTCTGCTGTCTCTTCTAAGAGAGTGGTTTCTTTCATCTGGTCTTTCAGTGTTTGTAGTTTCTCCATAAAAGATTCTTTTACGCTTCCTGCAGGAACTCCATATTCGTCTGTGCGATTCTCTATTGCCAGATAGTTTTCAATAGTTGCCAGTTCGATCCCATTTCCTTCTGACCAGGAGAAGATACTATAATTTCCTGCTTCCGGATCGTAAGTTTCTGCATTGATCGTACCCTTTGCATCTGCACCAACCGTTGCCTGAAAATGAATCTCCATTCCATCCTGCTTTGTGGTATCCGGAAGAATATCATATCCGTTAGCTTCCAGTGATTTTCTTGTTGCTTCATACGCCGGATCTGTCTTTTTTGATGTGTATTCAATCTGTCCAATTTCCTGCAATGGTGTCTGCTCTGGCGCAAGAGGAAGAACTTCTTCCACTAACTTTTCAAGCCCTGTTAAATCATACTCCACACTGTTGTCAGCATAGAATCCTTCCCTGTTCTTAATCCTATCTAAGAGGTTCTGATAGTATTCTCTGGTAAGTTCCTGCGTCTGATACAAAATCTCTCCGCCTGCAAAATAGGAAATAAGTCCGTTTAATTGTTCAAGCTCCAGTTTTTTCTGACTGACTTCAATCACCGGAAGATTTCCTGTCGTAACAGATTCTAATTTCTGATCTGCGTGAAAAACTCCGCGGTCATTACTCCATGTTACTGTTGTGTCCCAGTGTTCCGGCAGATCCAGTGTCTGTGTCTCTCCATCTTTCAATGGTTCTGCAATTACATCCTCGCTTAATCCTCCGGCCTTACTGACAACTGCACTCTGGTCAGGTGTCTTCTGACATCCCGTAAGTAACAGACCACAAGTAAGACTGACTGTCAGAATCGATGGTAAAATGATTTTAGTTCTCTTTTTCTTAATTGTCATGGCATCATTCCTCCATTTCCATTCCTGTTTGTGTGATATGAATTTCGTATCCTGAAAATTTGGAACAGGTTTTTTTCTTACATTCAGTTTAATCTTGTGGTGAAAGTACTGCAAGCGGATGGCCTTCAAGTACTGGATTACTGGACATGAGTATTTATAAATCAAAAAATGTTATTGAAACAACAAACATTCCATCTTCCATTTCATAGGCCAGATCTCCATCATATCGTGTGACAATCCGTTCCACACTTTTCAAACCATATCCATGAAGAGATTTATCCTGCTTCGAAGTCAGAAAAGTATGTCCTGATTTGGCAGGAAGCTTATCGGTTCCATTCTTAATTTCAAGAAACAACATTTGCATATGCTGCTCAATCTTTATACTGATTTTCTTACGTTCTTTATCAGTCACTTTCTCACAGGCTTCCAGGGCATTGTCTAGCAGATTCCCAAATAGTGAACAGATCTCTCTTTCTTCCATCGTCAGACTGGATAGTGGTGTTACATCCAATTGAAAATCAATCCCTTTTTGTACTGCCAGGATTCGCTTTTGCCCAAGAATCAGATCCACTACATGATTTCCTGTATAAATCTGTGGATTGATTTTTACGAAATTTCTTCTGATTTCATCTACATAATTTTCCAGCTTTTCATATTCCTGATTTTTTACATATTCACTGATTACAAGATAATGATTCTTTGTATCATGAACGAGTTCTTTGTTCTGCTCGATGGAAGCTTTTATTTCCTCATATTTCTGTTTCTCCATCTCTTCTTTCATCAGAAGAAATGTATTTTGTCCCGTTATGTTTCTGTTTTTCCATATAAGAAATGTCATGACGCTGACAAGCACGATCATAGTAAGAAAACTGATGAGACTTCCTTTTAAGACATCCTGAATCACCGGAATTCCGGCTGCAGAGTATAGAAGCCCGTATTTTAAAAGTTTTTGATACTCCAGAACGAGTGCTGACAACAGTACGCCACATAAAACAAATACCCATTGAAAGGCTTCTATGTCTTTTTTCTTCTTCCAGCTTCTTATTTTGAAAATGATAAAAAAGAAAATAATTAATAACAGGCTTCGTATCACACAAGATACTTCATTTTCATGGTAACGGAAAAATAGAATCTGAGGGTTTTCTGCCTGATTCCCATAAATAAATGCGAGAAGGTAGTAAATGATATATAAAAATAATGTCATCGCTGCTTCATACATAGATGCGATCCCTGTAAGAAGAATCAATTTCTTTCGATAGGCAAGGAAACTTCCGAAAACCAAAATAAAAATCGTCAACAGGTATCCATAAGCACTAAACACAGATCTTTTGACCCATACAGAAATAATTGTTGAAGTGCTGATCAAAACAAAATAGAGAATCCATTTATCTTTCGTTTTCAGAGTCTTTCTGTCTATAACTGTTCCGAATAACAGATAATAGAAAAGGAAGGTTTCAAGAAAATTCAGTCCAATCCATATTCCAAGTGTATCCATCGTTACGAATTCCTCCAGTAGAGATTGATTTCTCGCTTTACTTCTGCAAGTCTTGCCTTACTTACCGGTACTTCATATCCTTTTTCGAGATAGATAGTGTCACCGCTTACTCTGCAAATCTGCTTTATATTAACAGCGTATCCACGTTCCACCAGAAGAAATTGTCTACTATTTAACATTTTCAGTGCATTTTCCAAAGAAGTTCGCTCTCTCACAACGCCTTGGGTAGTAACATAATTTACATACTTAGCACCTTTGGATTTATACAGATAAAGAATATCCTTATAAAGCAATTTCACCTGTTCTGTACCGTCTTTTATAATACAGAATTCTTTCTTTTGTTTTTGCAGCTTTTCAATAAGCTGTTCAGCAACTCCGGGAAGACGAAATTCTAGATCCTGTTTCAAAATATACTGATATGCTTCGATCCGATAACTTTCTGCCGCATATTCTTCATAAGATGTGATGAAGACAATGTACATGTCAGGGCAAAGCCTTCGAACCAATTTCCCCAGTTCCACTCCATCCAGCTGTTGCATCTGAATGTCTGTAAATAAAATATCTGTTGATTCGCCCTTTTGAATTTCCTCAAAGAAACTTTCACCTGATGCATATAGTTTAATCTCTACTTCGTATTGTTCCTGTATATTTTCCTTTAGAGTCCGGAGAATTTGTTCTCTTGTCTGTTCTTCATCGTCAACGATTGCAATTTTTATCATAAGTTGAATTCACCTCGCCTCACATAATCAGTATCAGTATAACATACTTCGAACACGCATTCATATTATGGCCATAAAATATATTGGTTTGGGACATAAAAAAACGAAAGGCTCCTGCAGGAGCCTTTCAGACTACGGACTTCACAAGTTTCTGTTTTCATCTAGAAGATATATAGCAAAGACTTTTCCAAGTTGCAGAGGATAACTTTCCTTGATGATGCCATCAAATACAATACGAATATGGTCACCGGCATTCAAATCAGGGAGCTCACCACTTTCTACTATATTTGTTGTTACAGAGAATTCTTCATCAACAGGAATACCACTATCAAAGGATTCTGAACATTTTACCTTAATTGATTTTTTCTTTACTTCAAGAACAGTTGCATCAAAATATACTTGTTCTTTTTCCTGACTTGAATTTAAATCTGCTACAGCTCCATCATAGACCATTAATTTTATCGTTTCATTTTCAGGAACATCAGCGTATACACCTACAGTACATGCCTTGTTTTGGGATATCTGATACAAGGAACTAACACCGCCCGCTGGAATTTCTGCTGTTCTTTCTTCTTCATCCGGTATTTGTAGATGAACAATAATATTGAAATTATTGCTGTTTTGAAAGGTGAGTATTCCAGTTTGGGAGAATACTTTTTTATCAGAATATGTAACTACATAGTTATTTGTCTCAGAGGTTTCTGCGCAAGTAACAGAACAATCCCATTTGTCTTGCTGAGAGGTATCTTGTTTACTATTGAAAGTGACAAATTCATCCCACAATTTATCGAAATTAACAAACTCATAATACTTTTCATCAACACCGAAATAATGTCCCGGACAGAGTGTAACTACGTCTTTTCCTTGGAAATAAAGCTTATAGTAAGTAACTGCTCCACTTGATAATGCTTGATTTTTATCAACTTCATCACCAAGCTCAACTTGATTCAGCAAATGGACGAACTCCTTCTTTTCCTGATCTGACAGTGTATAGGAAAAATTTCCATCTTTCCCACCTGTTGTGCCAGAAAGTTCGATTTTATCAATTTCAGACACATCTATAGTTCCAAACTCAATAGCAGAATGGGTGGTATTCTTTTGACAGCCGGACAATAGAGTCATCATAATCAGTATGAATGATAGGATTATTTTTGAAACTGTTTTTTTACATTCTGTGTTAAACATTTTTCTGCCTCCTGCTAGTGTACTGCCTCATTGTTCGCTATTTTATCAAGTTTGGCAAAGTATTTTTACCATTTTTCTTTGAATCAATTATAACATGAACAAGTTTGCTTTTCACTTGTTATATGATAAATAAACGAAAAAATGCATGTGTATGATTTTTCGTTTCATACTCATGCATTTTTTCTTACTTACTACCGGATGGGGCATCTGGAGGAGTGCTCCCCTGAGGTTTCTCCATGTCTGCGTCAGGCTGTCTGTTCCCTGGTCCGCCTTTCATGTCACCTCTTTCTCCACCATTGCCAGGCATTTCTCCATGCGCGTTACTTCCATAAACCAGACTATCCATGGTAACGCTCTGCTCTGCTGTTCCGGCTGTTATAGTATAAGTTTCTCCCTGTTGGATTTCCGGGGTGCTTATGATAATGGAAGAATATTGTTTTTCTGCTGTCCAGCTGAGAAGTTCGGTACTACTACTGTCAAGGAGTGAAATCGCAGTATTACCTTCCTGTCCATCAACATTTACCATAATAACACCCTGCGTTGAAGAAGAATCAAAATTTTGTGCCATACCAGAGGAACCGGATGCTGCAAATATGCCACCGGTTATCTGGGCACTTCCATTGTAATCTAAGCTTCCATTTCCATCATTTGTAGGACCTGAAACGTAGGTTTCTCCACCGGAAACTGTGATGTCTCCGTTGGAATCAACTCCGTCTCCGGAAGCATTTACATGAAGCACGCCGCCAGAAATTTGAATATAAGCGCCTTCTGTGGCTGCAAACTGGTCGTCTCCGCCCTGAAATCCTTCAGAACTACTACTATCATTTCCGCCTGCAGCATTTAATCCATCATCCGATGCCAATACTGTAATTTCACCGCCCGCAATGTCGATACTTAATCCTTCGATGCCCTCATAGCTTTGCGTAATGTCTATCTTTCCATCAGAAATAGTCACATTAGAAGCTGCATGAATTCCATCATCTCCTGCTGATATCGTATAAGTACCTCCAGCCAGATAAACGAACCCGGAACTGCTATCATCTTTATTTTGTGCATGGATACCATCTTTTCCTGATACAATCGTATAAGTACCATTGGCAATACGCACGCTGTCCTTTCCGGAAAGTCCATGACTGGCACTGGTGATCACATATGTTCCGCTTGTGAGAACGAGATCATCTTTGGATACAATTCCGTGTCCTTCCTGTGCTGTAACTGTAAGGGTTCCCTCTCCGTTTAGAGTCAGGTCTGATTTAGAAAATATAGCGGCATCGATATTATTTTCATCTATGGCAGTATAGGAACTTCCGTTATGCTCTAAGGTATTTTCAGTTCCAGAAGCTGTAGTAACAAATACCTTATCTGCCGAGCGGACATATAATGCAGCGGATTGATCGTTAGAGATGCTTACTCTGTTAAGAACAATCTGAACTTTGTCGGTATCTTCTGCTTCTACAACCACCATTCCGTCAGATAAAGAGCCTGAAAGAATATAGGTTCCTTCGTCTTTGATCGTTATAGTATTTTCCGTAATGGACACTGCATCGGACTCACAGCTGGAACTATTATCAGCCAGAGAAATGGTGACGCTTTCGGATTCGTCATATCCTACTTCTTTATCTCGATCTGAAAACATATCGGAAGTATCTGTTTCGGTAACAGAAGAACTTGTCGTAGTAGATGATTCTGTAGTTTGCTGTGTTGTATTTCCAATTTTTGTGTTACAGCCGGATAGCATCAAAGCTCCCATTGTGAGAAATAATATAATTGTTTTTTTTTGCATCAGTTATCGCCTCCTGAATTCTTATAATTCTCCGACTATAGTTTCCTGTCTGCACATCGTAATTTCCAGGTTGCCGTTTCTGCAACGAAGAGCGTCGATCAGTTCTTTTTCTGTTGCAGGATCTTTTAATGTTAAATTGTAAGTCAGCTTAAACAAGCTTCCCATATTTGTAGTTTTGATCTGTAGAATTTCATAATCTATTGTATATTTCTTTAAGATCCTGTCAAATACTCCGCTGTAGTCCAAATCCTCCGGTATCGTGATATGTAAAGTTTTGTAACGTGCTCCATGTTTTCTTGTTCCAAAATCCAGACGATTATACAGAAGCATGATACTTCCAAGAATTGCAGCAGATAGTAAAGCATACGCGAGATATCCCATTCCAGCTACTAAACCGGAACACATGGCAAGAAAAATCGCTCCGATTTCTTTTGCAGACCCAGGAACTGAACGGAATCGGACAAGGCTGAATGCTCCGGCAACAGCCACACCGGTTCCTACATTTCCATTGACCATCATGATCACTACACAAACCACTGCCGGAAGCAGCGCCAGTGTTGCTACAAAGCTTTTCGTATATTTTGTTCCATACATATAAGTGACGGCTAAGATCAGACCAATCACTAAGGCACATCCCACGCATAATAAGAAATTCGAAATAGAAATCACACTGGTCATATTGGTATCAAAAATTCCCTGAAATAAAGTATTAGACATTGCTGTATCCTCCTTGTAAAGATTCTGTTAATATACGCTGATAAGCAGAACCATATTTTGAAAATGATGTTTTGTATAAATGCTGTTTCGTAAGCACTTCGCTCATCCAGAGTGGAATTCCTCCGGAAGTTTTAATTTCCATCAGTGTCTGATCATTTCCCAGTAAAGAAAATCCATAGATTTCGCTGCCAAGGGAAAAATCATTTCTCCGATACAGGATATTTTCATCAAAAGTTACACGAAAATCACTGCCGTCCAGAGAATAATAAGCTTCCCGTTCATAGGATAAAAATACGGATGGATGAAGATTTTCATAGTAATCGCGGAAATATTGAATTTCATTTCCAATCTGTGAATGAACCGGTAACGGTTCTCCAGTCTGAAAACTGTCCATAACCTTCTCTTCCGGAAGCTGTAACCTGCGTTTGTATACGACAGATTTATATTTTTTCTTGATTTCTACAAATACCGGATCGGATTTTTCTACAGGTTTATAACTTCGGATCCGCAGCTTTTCTTTGTACACCGGTTTTTCCAGAGAACGCCGAATCAGCCGAAATGTATCAGTATCAAAATAAATATTTCTTATGACGGTTCTTCCGTAATCATCCAGCTTCATATAAGGCTCCATTGCCAGAAGAATCTGCTCTTTTTCCTGTCTGTTCAGCAGATATTTCAATTCATAACGCTTAAAAGTCATTTGATAAGCCATTGTTTTCCTCCTGTTTTTTATTTTACATATATAAGATACTCCCGTAACCTTAATTAAACTTTAAAAAAATGTAACTGTTCAGAGCCAAGCAAAATTTCATAAAACAGGTGTAAAATGCTTGCAT
>NZ_JAJCNG010000109.1:0-260 GCF_020561005.1 Mediterraneibacter sp. 210702-DFI.3.120
ATCACGGTGAAATTGGCGTCATTGAAAGAACAAATTGAGCAGCTGCTCCATCACCCATATTTGCGCGAGCATTTGCCGGCGCCGGCGATCGATGAAGATCGCCTGCTGCTCTCGCTGTCAATGCTCGATGGCGCTTCAACGGCGCCAAGTGAGGCGGAGCGGTGCATCATCGCCATGATGCTCATGCAGATCGCCCTTGATACCCACGATGAGGTGACAGATGACGGCGGCGACTTGCGGGCGCGGCAGCTTGTCGTCCT
>NZ_JAJCNG010000110.1:0-259 GCF_020561005.1 Mediterraneibacter sp. 210702-DFI.3.120
GAAAAATTGTCAGCCTCAACAACGGTTGACGTGCCTGCATTTTTTTCGCAATCCCAATAAATTTTTGATCTTCGCCGCCTACCAATAAATCGGTAGGAATCGGCTGCAATTCTGCTAGACGTTCCCAGTAACTCTCTTGCGCTCCTGTGCCCATATACCACAAACTACTAGCCAATCCAAAGGCCGATTGGCTCAAACGTTCCTGACGAATGGCCATTTGCTGTGCCACAGACAAAGCTTTTTGCGTTTGAAATAACGG
>NZ_JAJCNG010000111.1:0-259 GCF_020561005.1 Mediterraneibacter sp. 210702-DFI.3.120
TATCATCTGGATCACTGAAATGTAGGCTCTTTTCTTTTTTGTTAAATGGAATTTTGTTTTCTGTTAAACGTTGTTCCCAAAAGGAAAGGCTATTTTGGGGAATTTTTAAGCCAATCGTGGCTAAATAATTTTTTTCTTCATAGCGGTTGCCTAATAAGGGCACGATAAAAAAAGTTACTAAGCTTCCCGGCGTGCCTTGATAATCGCCATAAAAATAATGAGGCATGCGATTGTTGTCTTGATTTACGGTATTTTTGAC
>NZ_JAJCNG010000112.1:0-256 GCF_020561005.1 Mediterraneibacter sp. 210702-DFI.3.120
CGAATATGAACTGCAGCGCGTGATCCGGTTCCTGAAGGGGACGCGCCAGCCCTTCGTGTCGCTCGTCGCCTCGCCCGAGCCGGATGCGGCGTGGAACATCGTGACCCACCTCATCGAGTGCGAGATCGGAGGGCAGCCCGTGACGGTCTCGACCCTGGTCGACGTTTCGGAGCTGCCCTACGCGACGGCCCTGCGGCGGGTGCATCGCATGATCGACGAGGGCCTCATCCTCAAGAGGTCCCGCAGCGCGACCGGG
>NZ_JAJCNG010000113.1:0-256 GCF_020561005.1 Mediterraneibacter sp. 210702-DFI.3.120
CTGGTGCGCCGCCTGGTGGCGCTGACCTGCGCCGAGCCGCCCGGCGAGGTGACCCACTGGACCGGGCGCGCCATGGCCGAAGCCGTCGGGGTCTCGCTGCGCTCGGTGCAGCGCGTCTGGGCCGCCCACAAGCTCCAGCCGCACCGGGTCCGCACCTTCAAGCGCTCGCGCGATCCGGCCTTCCTCGCCAAGCTGGCGGCGATCGTCGGCCTCTACATGGCCCCGCCGCGGCACGCGGTGGTCCTGTCCGTCGACG
>NZ_JAJCNG010000114.1:0-254 GCF_020561005.1 Mediterraneibacter sp. 210702-DFI.3.120
TAAAAATACTGCTTTTTTGCTGAAAATATAGTAAAATACGTAAGGAACTAACGGAAAGGTGTAGTGAACATGGCTCAATTATTTTTCAAGTATGGCGCAATGAATAGTGGTAAAACCATTGAAATCTTAAAAGTAGCACACAATTACGAAGAACAAGACAAAGCTGTTGTTTTGATGAGCAGTGGACTAGATACACGTGATGGTGTCGGGAAAGTATCCAGTCGCATCGGATTACGCAGAGATGCTATTCCAAT
>NZ_JAJCNG010000115.1:0-254 GCF_020561005.1 Mediterraneibacter sp. 210702-DFI.3.120
CCTTAGACGACGCACTGCGTTCGAGGCTCTGAAGCGTCACACCCAATCCAGCCGCGACGCCTTGAAAGACCTGCGAGTCTAAGATCGGAGGCGTGTCGCGGCGAGGACGTTCGTTCCCCCGCCCCGCCCGACCACGCCTCCGACTGTCATCCACCACAAGCCAACCCCGAATCTCACACTCGAACCGGCCACATCGCGCGCCGGGGCGGCGGAGCATGTCCATGTCTGTCCTGAACCAAGGGCCCGGCCCCTTT
>NZ_JAJCNG010000116.1:0-245 GCF_020561005.1 Mediterraneibacter sp. 210702-DFI.3.120
TCTTGCGTGTAGGTATATCATGGCTTCGGTCTGATAGAACCTTTGGCGGTTTCTTAGGAAGCCGCCTTTTTAAGTTGCCACATTTCTTGTGACAGCTTTTACATTTCCTTTATCCCTCAGATCACGCCCCTCGTTGGCTTCCATGAACTTTTCCAGAATGTCAGTTTTAATAAGGACTTTTCTTCCGACCTTTAATACCGGAAGCTTCTTCCATTCAACCAGCTTTCTCAAAGTGTTTCTGCCAA